>JAQSDJ010000099.1 GCA_029945855.1 Lacunisphaera sp. | reverse complement strand
GCCGCCAAAGGGCTCTCGTTCAAAAACGCGACCAAGCACAACCTCCGCAACCTCTCCTTCCGCCTGCCGCTCCAGCGACTCGTCTGCCTCTCAGGCGTCTCCGGCTCGGGCAAGTCCACCCTGCTCGACAATGTCATCGGCCAGGGCCTGCTGACCCAGCGCAACCTGATGACCGAGGACCCGGCCGAGATCGAGGCCATCAAGTCCGACCTCGCCTTCTCCGAAGTCGTGATCGTCGACCAGTCGCCGCTCAGCCGCACGCCGCGCTCGAATCCCGCGCTCTATTGCGAGGCTTGGGAACTCATCCGCGAACTCTACGCCACCGTGCCGGCCGCGCAGGAGGCCGGCTTCAGCGCCTCCAGCTTTTCCTTCAACAGCGGCGACGGCCGCTGCGACAACTGCCAGGGCCTCGGCAGTGAGCGCGTCGAGATGCAGTTCCTCTCCGACGTCTTCGTCCCCTGCCCCATCTGCGAGGGCAAGCGCTTCAAGCCCGAGGTGCTCGCGATCACCTGGAGCGGCCAGTCCATCGCTGACCTCCTGGCGATGAACGTCACCGACGCCCTGAAACTCTTCGCCGGCCACGACGAGATCCACCGCCGGCTCGCCGCGCTCGCCGAGGTCGGCCTCGGCTACCTGCCCCTCGGCCAGCCCCTGAACACCCTCTCCGGCGGCGAATCCCAGCGCCTCAAGCTCGTCCGCTACCTTTCCGAATTCACCGATGAATCCGATGCAGGTCGGGCTTTACGCCCGACATCAGCTCCCGCTGTCGGGGATAAACCCCGACCTACAGAAGAGCCTGCGCGCGCATTGCTCCTGTTGGACGAGCCCACCACCGGCCTGCACCGCCACGACGTGAAACGCCTGCTCGAGGTGCTCCAGCGCATCGTTGACCGCGGCCACAGCATCGTCGTCATCGAGCACAACCTCGACGTCCTCAAGTCCGCCGACTGGCTTCTCGAGGTCGGCCCCGAGGCCGGCGCCGCCGGCGGCAAAATCGTCGCCGAGGGCCCGCCCGAGGCCCTCGCCCGCGCCGCCACCGCCACCTCGCCTTTCCTGCGGGAAGCATTGAACTGTAGGGCGGGGTCGCTGCACCCCGCCACAGCCCACGATCAGGCGGGATCAGACGATCCCGCCCTACATTTGGCTGCCGCGGAAGATCCGGCTCCCTACCAGGCCAGCCTGACCGCCGGCCCTGGCGAGTTAACGGTCCTCGGCGCCCGCGAGAACAACCTCAAGAACATCTCGGTCTCGATCCCCCACCGCCAGCTTTCCGTCATCACCGGCGTCTCCGGCTCGGGCAAGTCCACCCTGGCCTTCGACATCATCTTCGCCGAGGGCCAGCGGCGCTTCATGGAGTCGATGTCGCCCTACGCCCGGCAGTTCGTCGAACAACTGCCCCGGCCCGACATCGACCGGCTCAGCGGCATCCCGCCGACCGTCGCCATCGAGCAGCGCGTCACCCGCGGCTCGCGCAAATCCACCGTCGCCACCATCACCGAGGTCGCCCAATACCTGCGCCTGCTCTACGCCAAGCTCGGCATCCAGCACCACCCCGAGACCGGCCGGCCCGTCACCCCGCTCTCCTCCGCCCAGCTCCGCCGCCTGCTCGACCAGATCCTGGCCACCCCCAAGGCGAAGCAGGCGAAACACCTTTATCTCTGCGCCCCGGTCATCCGCAGCCGCAAGGGCCACCACGAGCCCATCGCCAAGTGGATCGGCAAGCAGGGCTACGAGCTGATGCGCGCCGACGGCCGCCTGCTGAAGGTTGAAACTTTTCAAAAACTCGACCGCTACAAGGAGCACGACATCGAAGTGGTGGTGGCCGACCTCAAAGCTGGGAGCAAGGAGCAGGAAGCAAAGAGCCAGAAGCATGGCACTCAGCGCTCAGCACTCGGCGCTCAGCTCGCCACCGCCCTCAAGCTCGGCAAGGGCGCCTGCTTCCTCCTCACGCCCGGAGGCGAGATCCTTTCCTGGTTCTCCACCACGCGCACCGACATCGAGAGCGGTGAGTCCTTCCCCGAGCTCGATCCGAAATATTTCTCGTTCAACTCCCCGAAGGGTTGGTGTCCCACCTGCCGCGGCCACGGCCGGATCTACGACTGGATGCTGAAACCCGACGAGGACGAGGAGCGCTCCGACGAGGTCGTCGACGCCCTGCGCGCCTTCGATCCCGACGATCCCGCCTCGCACGGCCAGCTCTGCCCCACCTGCCGTGGCGAGCGCCTCAACCGCATCGCCCGCGCCGTCCGGCTCCCGCTGAATGTAGGGGCGCGCCTGGTGCGCGCCCGCTTCGGGCGTGGTCAAGCCACGCCCCTCCACTCCATCTCCCTCCCCGAACTCGGCCGCCTCATGCCCGCGGCCCTGCTCAAGACCTTGCGCGACCTGCAGCTCGACGCTCGCGGCAAACTCATCACCCAGGACATCATCCCGCAGATCGAGGAGCGCCTGCGCTTTCTCGGTCAGGTCGGCCTTGACTATCTGCAGCTCGACCGTCCCACCGAGACGCTCTCCGGCGGCGAGGCCCAGCGCATCCGGCTGGCGGCACAGCTCGGCTCGAATCTCTCCGGCGTCCTCTACGTCCTCGACGAGCCGTCCATCGGCCTCCACGCCCGCGACAACGACCGGCTGATCGACACGCTCCTCGGCCTGCGCGACAAGGGCAACACGGTCCTCGTCGTCGAGCACGACGACGTCGTCATGGCCCGCGCCGACCGCATCATCGACCTCGGCCCCGGCGCCGGCATCCACGGCGGCAAAGTGCTGGCCAACGAGAGCCCCGCCGGCATCAAGCAAAACGCCTCATCCCTGACCGGACTCTTTCTTGCCAAGGGCATAAACCATCCGATACGCGGGACGTATCGAACCGTAGGGACGCCGCTCGCCGGCGCCCGCGGGCGTCGTCAAGCGACGCCCCGCCAAAGTCCAGACTGGCTGGAACTCACCGGCGTCACTTACCGCAATCTCCGCGACCAGAACCTCCGCCTGCCTCTCGGCCGGCTCACCATGGTCTGCGGCCCCAGTGGCGCCGGCAAGTCCACCCTCTTCCGCGACATCCTGCACCCGGCGGTCAGCTGCGCCATCAAACGCAAAGCATCCCGCCTCACCGGCAAGGATTTCGCCCGTCGCGTCAAATTCGAATCCGATTCTGGAGGCGCGGCGACCCCGCCGCGCACGGATGCCCGCGGGCGAGGTCGCCCGCGCTCCAGTTTCGAACCTTTCGCGTCGCTCACCGGCGCAAACCACGTCC
>JAQSDJ010000098.1 GCA_029945855.1 Lacunisphaera sp. | reverse complement strand
CCCTTGAGCACCTTCCCCATCGACCGGTCGTGCCAGCGGGACATCAACACCAGCGCGAGGATGGCGCCGACGAGTGCCAGCGCCATGTCGGTCTGCGTGTCCCACGGGTCGCCCTGCGTGCCGAGGAAGTCCTCCGCCGCCGCGCCGCTCGCCACCGCCACGGCCCATTCCAAGAGTTCGTAGAGCGCGCTGAACGCGAGGCACACGCTCACGACGAGAAAGGCGAGCCACTTGCTCCCTTTCAGGGGCGAGGTGCGAATCAGGATCTCCCGCACGAGCAGCGCCGGCACAAAGCCCTGCGTGAAATGCCCGAGCTTGTCGTAGTTGTTGCGCGTCCAGCCGAACCAGTCCATCGCCCAGTTCCCCAGCGGCACGCGGGCGTAGGTGTAGTGCCCGCCGACGATCAGCAGCACGCTGTGCCCCCACAGGAGCACGAGCAGCAGCGAGGAGAGCGGAAACCGCCGCTGCAGCGCGAGCGCCAGCGGCAGGCCGATCAGGACCGGGAGCACCTCGAGCAGCCAGGTGAAGTAATCGTGCGGCCGCACCGCCGACCACGCGAACACCGGGGCCAGCAGCACGCCAAACCAGAGGAGCCGGCGGTCCATCAGGCCTGCGCCTCCAGCCGCCGCCGCACAAAGTCGCGCAGGTCCGGCTCCAGCGCCGCGCTGCCCTCGGCAAACTCCCGGAGCACCTGCGGCCAGGGGATGGAGCCGTTGGGCAGCAAAATAGGCGTCAGGTTCTTGAACGGGGACGGGGTGCCGCTGTCCACCTTGGCGTGGTCGAAGCCCTCCCCCTCGCGCCAGGTCAGCGCGCGTTCCTGGCGGTTCAGCCGGTAGAGGATCTGGAAGCCCTCCACCGTCTTTCCGTCGGGCTGATACCAGACGACCAGTTCGTAGAGATTCCCCTCAAACCACCGCCGCAGGCCCTGTCCCGGCACCTGCCTGACGTTCTTGTATTCGACGAGCACGCCCGGAGCTTTGCGAATCCCCGCCGCCTGTCAAAGCGGAGATTGGCTTGAGTATCCCGTGGGCCCGCAAGGCCGTTGTTTGGGGTTTTGACACGCCGCTCCCTCCGCCCAAGGCTGCGCCCGAATATGAACCACCTCCACGCCTACTGGCGCATGGAATACATCGAGGCGCCGCGCGACCAGCACGGCGGCAACCCCTTCACCGACCTGCCGGCCCTCGGCGACGATGCCGCCGCGCTCATCATCCACCGCAGCCCGCTCTCCTACCTCGTTCTCAACCGCTATCCCTACAACGCCGGCCATCTCCTCGCCGTGCCCTTCCGCCAGGTGGCCGACCTCACCGAACTCGACGCCGCCGGCCGCGCCGACCTGATGGACGAGATCATCTTCGGCCAGGAGGTCCTGCGCACCGCGCTCAAGCCGAACGGCTTCAATATCGGCTTCAACCTCGGCGCCGCGGCCGGCGGCAGCATCACCCACCTCCACGCCCACATCGTCCCGCGCTGGAACGGCGACACCAACTTCATGCCCGTCATCGGCCAGACCCGCGTGCTCCCCCAATCCCTCGAGGCCATGTATGCCCGCCTCAAGGAATACGCCGACAAACTCGCCGCCAAGAAGGCCTGAGAACTCATGGCCACAACCAGGCACAAGAATCCGGCGGCCAATGACAGCCTCAAGGCGCCTATAGGCGCGCGGAGCATTCTCGCCGCCCGGAAAAAATCGTTTTTGTGCCTTTTTGTGGCAAAAGAATCAGTCCGTGCTTCCTTGCCTGTCCTCTGACCTCTGCTCCCAACGTGCCCGAACCCAAGACCCTCCACTACCCCAACGCCCGCCACCTCAGCTCGCTGTATTGCGGCAGCGAGGACAATCTCACCCGCGTCGAGGCGGCGCTCGCCGTGCGCCTCGTCACCCGCGACGACTGGCTGAAGATCGAAGGCGAACCCGCGGCGGTCGCGCGCGCCGAGGAGTTCTTCACCCTCCTCAACGCCGGCCGCGCCCAGGGCCTGGCGATGCGCACCCCCGATTTCCTGCGCCTGCTCCAGCTCTACACCAAGGACGCCGGCGCCAGCCTGCGGACCCTCTTCACCGAGCCGCTGGTCATCACCACGCAGCGCAAGAGCGTCGTCCCGAAGACCATCGGCCAGAAACTCTACCTGCAGGCCATCCAGAAGAACCCGATCGTCTTCGGCATCGGTCCCGCCGGCACGGGCAAGACCTACCTGGCCATGGCCGCGGCCATCTCGGCCCTGCTCAAGAACCAGGTGCAGCGCATCGTGCTCACCCGCCCGGCCGTCGAGGCCGGCGAGGCCCTCGGCTTTCTCCCCGGCGACCTGCGCGAGAAGATCCTCCCCTACCTCCGCCCGCTCTACGACGCGCTCCACGACATGCTTGACCCCGAGGACGTCGCCACGCTTTCCGAGAAGGGCGTGATCGAGATCGCCCCGCTGGCCTACATGCGCGGCCGCACCCTCGCCAACGCCTTCATCATCCTCGACGAGGCGCAGAACACCTCCCACGAGCAGATGATGATGTTCCTCACCCGCCTCGGCGACGACTCACGCATGATCGTGACCGGCGACATCACCCAGATCGACCTGCCGCGGAACAAAATGTCCGGCCTTGTCCAGGCCCCGCGCATCCTGCGCAACATCCCCGGCATCGAGTTCCACCATTTCACCGCGTCCGACGTCGTCCGCCACCCGCTCGTGCAGAAGATCATCGAGGCCTACGAGCAGGCCAAGTCGTCCGAGCCGATCGGGCCAAACCCTTGAGATGATGCCATTGGAGTGCCGATCTGAATGTGTGTCTGAGTGTGGGAGGGGCTTTACGCGCCGACTGATCCAGCGTGCGTCAGCCGTCGGGGCATAAAGCCCCTCCCACCCTCATGCCATCGATGAGCCGCCCCGTCTCCATCCGCAACGCCCACCCGCGCCTGCGCGTGCCCCGCGCCGCCGTGACCCGCGCGATCCGGTTACTGGACGCTGATTTCGAAATGCTGCCCGGCGATCTCGCCCACCTCAGCCTGCCGCCGGCACGACTGCGGGATATCAAATCTCACATTTCCAATCTCAAATTGCCGAGGATCGCCTCGATCCTCCCCCCCGGCGAACTTTCCCTCGTCTTCCTCACCGACCCGGCCCTCGCGCAGATCCACGCCGATTTCATGGCCGACCCGACGGCGACGGACGTCATCACCTTCGAGGGCGATGCCGCCGCCGGCCTCGCCGGCGAGATCTGCGTCTCCGCCGACACCGCGGCCAGATATGTAGGGGCGTCGCTTGACGACGC
>JAQSDJ010000097.1 GCA_029945855.1 Lacunisphaera sp. | reverse complement strand
TCCAACAAAGCAACGGCCCCTACCGCAATACCAACCGGTGTTTCTCCCCGTCCACGATCTCCAGCGTCAGGTGCCAGGCGTCCGCCGGCAGCCAGGCGCCGGTTTTCTCCGGCCATTCCACCGCGAGACAATAGGGGCTCACCAGAAATTCCTCGAGCAGCAGCGGCTCGAGCTGCCGCTCGTTTTCCAGGCGGTAGGCGTCGAGGTGGACGAGCGTGCGGCTCGTCCCCGCGTAGACCGAGTAGATGGCGAAGGTGGGGCTGGTCACGTGTTTCTTCACTCCCAAACCCTGCGCGAGACCCTGCACGAAGGTCGTCTTGCCCACGCCCATGTCGCCGTGCAACGCGAGCGTGGCGTCCGCCGGCAGCGCCGCCGCCAGCTCGGCCGCCAGCGCCCGGGTCATTTCCGCGGAACCGGTGGTGATGCCTGCTTTTAGTTTTTCAACAATCGTCATGACGCGCCGATAGGAAGGAATTGGCCACAAAAGACGCAAAAGGCTCAAAAAAGAGCCAAGCTGATATTTTTGCGCCTTCTGTGCTTTTTGTGGCCATAACATGCCTTGTTTGATCACCGCAGATGTTCATACCCGCGGTAGTCCGCCAGGCGCAGGGCGCCGGCGGGAAGGTGGTTTTTCGGGGCGAAGGTGCCGATGGCCGTGAGCTTCACCTCAGGGAAACGGTTCTGCCAGGCGCGCTCGAAGGCCGGCGCCGCGCGGCGGCCGCGCACGACGACCAGCAGCTCGTAATCCTCGCCATCGCCCAGGGCATGGGCGAGGGGAGCCCGTCCTGATTGCCGGGCGCTGCGCCGCGCGGCGGCACTGATGGGAATGGCGCCGGCGTCGAGCGCGGGGGCCAGTCCGGCGGGGGTCAGCGACTCGAGGTCCTTGGCCAGGCCGTCGCTCACATCCATCATGGCGCGGACTTCCGGGCGTCCCGCCAGCCACGCGCCTTCGGCGAGGCGGGGGGTGAAGCGATGGTGGTGTCCGCGCAGGCTGCCGCCCAGCACGCCGGTGACGTAAATTCGGTCGCCTCGTTTGGCGCCGCCGCGGGTGACGACGCGCCGGCCGGTGGATTCGCCATGGAGGGTGAGGAACGCGCCGAAAAATCCCTTGGGGCCCTGGGTGATGTCGCCCCCGACGATCTTGACGCTGTAACGCCGGGCGCTGTCCGCCAGGCCCAGGTAGAAGCCGCGCAGCCAGGCGATGCGGGTGTCGGGCGCCAGGGCGAGCGAGACGACGGCGGCGACCGGCCGGCCGCCCATGGCGGCGATGTCGCTCAGGTTGCGCTTGAGCAGCTTGGCGCCCACGGCGCGCGGCGGCACGGTGTCGTCGAAATGTTGGCCGTGGATCACGGGGTCGGTCGTGACGAGCTGCTGGTTTTTCGTCGGCGGAATGACGGCGCAGTCGTCGCCGATGCCAAAGGGCGAGCGGGGCGAGGCGTCGCCCAGCCAGCGGCGGATCAGGGCGATCAGGCGCAGTTCACCGTGGGCGGTGACCGACTCGCGGCGGGTGGGTGTGAAGGGCGACGCGCTCAAAGCGGTATTCCCGAGAGGACGATCACCACCGTGTTCAGGTTGAACAAGGCGTGGGCGATGACGGGCACGCGGATGTCACCGGTGGCCTCGTAGGCGAGGGACAGGGCGACCCCCAGCAAGGCGAGGGGCAGGAAGCCCGCCCAGTTCCCGTGCAGGGCGCCGAAGCAGACGCCGTTGACGAGGAGCGCCGTCGGCCGGCCCAGGTGCTGCCGGCAGAAGCGGTAGAGGCCGGCGCGGAACATCAGCTCCTCGCTCAGGGGGGCGAGGACGCAGGCCACGACCAGCATGCCGGCGAGGACCAGCGACGACTTCGTGTGGGCGAAGATCGCGATCAGGTCCTGCGGCTCCTCCGGCAAGCCCAGTTCGCGCAGCAGCAGCGTCCAGCCGAGATTGAAGACGATGAGCACCGGCAGCGCGACGAGCAGGGTGCCCACGGCCTGATAGAGCGGAGCAGGCCAGGCCGGCTGGGCGGCCGGTTCCTCCGGGGGTGGTGGGGCGCCATAATCGAAGTGCCAGCGCCGGCGCAGCGCCGGAAAGAGCCGCCAGCCGAGCAGGGCGCCGCCGTGGAAGGCCGCCCCATAGACGAGCACCTCCAGCCCCGCGCGACTGGCGCTGGTGGCGATGAAATCCTTCAACAGGATCTGCGCCGCGGTCTGGAGCAGGACGCCGAAGCAAAACATCACGGCGATGAACAGAATGAACTCCAGCACCGTGACCGGCCACCTGGTCAGGCGGTTGCTTTCCAGCCAGCGCGCCCGCTGGTCGGGGTTGGTGACCAGGCGAAAGACGACGAACGCCCCCATCAGCAGCAGGCTGAGCTCGAACGCGACGAGGAATTGCTGGACAGGGCCGGTGGGCATGAGGCGCCCAAGGTAGGGGGGCTCCGGGGCAAAAACCAACCAGAAAGGGAAGGCGCGTTGGCTTGTAGGGCTGCCGCTTGTCGGCAGGCCGGCCCGGCGACGAGCGCCGGCCCTACAATTCGCTCGCGAACAACTGCAGTTCCTCCGCGTCGGCCGTGAGCCGGATCATCTTTTCAAACCGCAGGCCCAGTTTCACCAAGGTCCGGATCGAGGCCGCATTGGCCGGCAGAGTGATGGCCACGATGCGCTGCAGGCCAAGATTCGTCCGGCCGTAAGCCAGGGTCGCCCGGCCGGCTTCGAGGGCGTAGCCCTGCCCGCGGAAGGCCGGCATGAAGGCGAAACCGATGTCCACGTCCGGCAATGTTTCGCGGCGAAGCAGGCCGCAGATGCCGATGGGCGTCGCGTCAGTCCGGAGTTCGACGAGCCACAGGCCGAAGCCGAATTTCGCGTAGCTGGCCGCGGGGCCTTTCAGGATGTAGTTTCGAGCGTCGGCATGATTCCGAACGCCACGGTCGCCGATGTAGCGGAGCCAAGCCTCGTCGTTGACCAGTTCGAGGATGAACGGGGCATCGGACTCGCCCAGTTGGCGCAGCCGCAGGCGTTCAGTTTCAAGGACCGGCCCGGCCGCAGGTCTCATCCGACCATGGCCCCCTGTTCAAGGAGGATTTTTTTAAGAAGGGAACGGTGGCAGCGGTCCTCGTTCTCGCAGTAGCAGCCGACGGAGAAATGAGTGGTGTGCGACAGGGCGGCGAGGAGTTCCAGGTCGTGCCGGGCCGCGGGCGCGGCCATCTCGGCCTGATATTTGCGAGCAAAGGCCGCCCACTGCGCGGGCGTTTTGACGGCTTGCCCCAGCTTCATGGTCTCGAGGCTGGGCGCAAAGTTCGGGAACCAGACGTCATACCAGTTTTGTTTGGCGAATTCGCTTTTCGGCACGCCCCGGGGCGGACGGCGGACGGTGCCGAGGCGGAGGCCTTCGCCGGGCAGACGCGGGGAGCCGAGGCGGACGATTTTTTTTGCTCATGCGGGGTTGCTGCCGGCTGGCCACAGAAAGCACCAGCCGCCGCAAGGGCTATGGCTGGCAGGCAAAAGGCGCAAAAAATGCAGACAAATCATGTCAGCACGAGGACGGGTCTTGCCGGCCGTGGCTATGCTGTTGGACCGGCTAACCGTCCAGTCAGCCGTCGAGCAGTTCGAGGAACTGGCGGGGCGAGAGAATGCGGATGCCTTGGTGGCTTTTCAGGCAGAGGAGATCGTCGTCTCCGCTGATGAGCACGACATTGGGGACCAGCTTTACGATACGGTGCGGAAGACGTCTTCGTCGGTGGAGATAGCTTGGGCGCGGGCGACAGGGAGCAGCTTGCGGCGACTGGTATCAAAAAGATGTTTCCAGCGAGCGCTACTGGCCTTTGAAGCCGCAGACCGGCGTCTTCCGACTAAATTCTTGGAAACCTTCATCGGTAAACGAGCGGGTAGTGGTCAGGGTAGGTCAGTGATTCCAACTCGATATCCACGTCGAGGGCCGGCCAGCGCAAATGACGGCCGTGCAGCAATTGCACCTTGGTCACCTCGGCGATGCTGCCCTTGGCGAACCAAGGATACGCTTCGAAATCCAGGAAATACTCGCCCTCGCCCACCAGCACCCAGAGGCCGGGGAGGGAGACCTGGGTGACTTCAGCTTTCGAAGTGCGCATGGCTGGGAACCACTCATACGAGTTGGCGGTGCGCAAGTCCGTCGTCGCGGCGTCGCTTGACTTGCCATTTGATACCGCTACGATACCACTAATGCCACGCAAGCTTCGGGAACTCATTGCCGACCTGCGCCGGGCCGGCTTCGTCCAGGAGCCGGCGCGCGGCAGTCACCGGAAGTTCCGTCATCCCAAGGGAATCACGGCGATTCTCTCAGGCCATCACGAAGGCGTCGATGTCCACCACTACCAAGAAAAGCAAATCCGCCAGAAAATCGAGGAGAGCCGCCAATGAATTCAAAGACAAAGAAAGCCCGCATCCGCCAGTTGTCCGCCCGTTACCCCCGCCTCATCGAGTGGAGCAACGAGGACGGGGTTTTTATCGGCAGTGCGCCGCCGCTGGTCGGCCGTTGCTGCCATGGCGATACGGAGGCCGCTGTGGCCAAACAACTGGCCGTCATCGTGGAGGATCTCGCGGAGGACGTGCTCGACGGCAAGATGCCCGAACCCAAAGTTTCGCCCAACAAGACCTACAGCGGCAAATTTCTTGTGCGCGTCACGCCGGGAGTGCACCAGAAAGCTGCACTCAAAGCCCAGGCCCGGGGCGAGAGCTTGAATCAGTTCGTGGCCGAGGTCCTCGCCAACGCCTGACCTGCTTCCATCGGCGGGCTCTCTTCGTTGAGTTGCTCGATGGCGCGTCCAATTTCCTGGACGGTGCTCATGGCCGGGAACTGATCATCCGATCTGGCGGTGCACAAGTCCGACATCGCGGCGGGATCGCTGGCTGCCCTGTCAAGAGTCAAGACCTGACGTGATGATCGGCTGATGACGTGATGATCGGCTGACGTGATGGATCGGCTGCCTGACCATGGAGATAATACGTTTACTCGTGAACCATGTCGGCAGACGTTTTGGGGTCCGGCTTATTTCTTTTCTCCAGTAAGTGAGAGTAACGCCTGAATGAGGCGCTGGTCCTATAAATGCCACTTTCATTCCAAGCAATTGCCTCGGTCGAAAGGAATTTTGCTACGCCACTGGATATGGAGAACTCTGTGACGCATGTGGTGTTAACTCCGCTCGTGTAGAGGACGGAGATCCTGTCATCTTTCCTTTCCATGATCGGAGAATGATCCCCCTCTAAGATCTTAAGAATTTCTGGTCCGTATTCTTTCTCATACACTGCAACAATACATAGTGAATTGTCCGAACCGATGCTGGATTCCAAACGGCAGGCGCCTAGAGTGCCCATCATCGGTCCAGCTTGTGTTGTTGCGGGAAACGAGACGTGGCAGATTCCCTTCAGCGCACCAAACTCGGGCTCTTTTGCTTGGACGATCGCGGCAAAACTGCCTGCTAGGAAAATGATGTATGCCCAAAGTCGCATGCTATGCTGAACAATCTAATTCAGGCTTGAGGCAAGTCTTTGGTCAGCGGTTTGCTGGACGTGCAGCTGAACTTCACGCCACCATCTTGCCATTTTGGTAGACGATCTTGCCGGAGACGATCGTGGTCTTCACCCGGCCGGTGAGCTTTTGTTTGTTCCAGGGGGAGTTGATCGACTTGCTGAAGGCGCCGTAGGTGTCGTAGAGCCAGGTCTCGTCGGGGTCGAAGACGCAGACATCGGCCGGCGCGCCGGTGGCGAGCGTGCCGGCGGGGAGCTTCAGGATCTCCGCGCCGCGGCGCGTGAGGAGGTCGATGACGTGCGGCAGCTTGAATTTGCTCTGGCGGACAAGGACGTCGAGGACCACGGGCAGCGCGGTCTCGAGGCCGATGATGCCGTTGGGCGCGTAGTCGAACTCCTTGTCCTTCTCCTCGGGGGCGTGCGGGGCGTGGTCGGTGCCGATGCAGTCGAGCGTGCCGTCGCGCAGGCCGGCGATGATGGCCTGGCGGTCCGCCTCGGTGCGGAGCGGCGGGTTCATCTTGAAGTTGGTGTCGTAGGTGGTGAGCGATTCCTCGGTCAGCGCGATATGGTGCGGTGTGGCCTCGGCGGTGACGTTGATGCCGTCCTTCTTCGCCCGGCGCATGAGCTCGACGGAGTGCGCCGAGCTGATGTGCTGCATGTGGATGTGCGCGCCGGTGTAGGTGGAGAGGATGATGTTGCGGGCGACGATGATGTCCTCGGCGGCGTGCGGCCAGCCCTGCAGGCCGAGCCGGGTCGAGACGATGCCCTCGTTCATCACGGCCTTCTGGGTCAGGGAGTCGTCCTGGCAATGGTCGAGCACGGGGAGGTCGAACATCTTGGCGTATTCGACGGCGCGGCGCATGAGCTCGTTGCTGGAAACACAGAGACCGTCGTCGGTGATGGCGACGACACCGGCCTTCTTGAGCGAGCCGTAGGGGGCGAGCTGGGCGCCCTTCAGGCCGACGGTGATGCAGCCGGTGGGGTAGACGTGGACGGCGGCGTGGCGCGCGGCGCCGTTGATCAGCTCGACCGTGCCGGCATTGTCGGCCGGGGGCGAGGTGTTGGGCATGCAGACGACGGTGGTGAACCCGCCGGCGGCGGCGGCCTGCGAGCCGGTGAGGATGGTCTCCTTGTGCGTCTGGCCGGGCTCGCGGAAATGGACGTGGATGTCGACGAAGCCGGGGCAGACGACGAGCCCGCGGGCGTCGACCACCTGCGCGGATTTCTTCTGCGCGGGGGTGAGCGACTTGACGAACTTGCCGTCGGCGATGAAGACGTCGCCCGGGGCGTCCCGCTTCGAGGCGGGATCGATGACGCGGCCGTTTTTGATTACGATGAAACTCATGAGGGATTTGCCACAAAAGGCACAGAAGGCGCAAAAATAGGATCAGTCGGTTTGGCGGAAGATGTATTTATGGAATTGAATTCGCGGAGAACCGAAATTGATGAGCATCCCGTGCTCCAAGCGCGACGCGCGGAGGTAGCCGAGAACCTGGGCGGTGTGCTCATCCACCAGGGCGCGGACAGCCTTGAGCTCGATGATGAACTCATGATTGACGACCAGGTCGGCCAGAAACTCACCCAGCGGGCTGCCGTCTTCGTCATGCCCCGCGATCGGCATCTGCTGATCGACCGTGAGGCCTTTCTTTCGCAGGCGGTTGCGCAGGGAATTTTCGTAAACCTTCTCATTGTGTCCGTGCCGGAGGAAGGTGTGGGCTTCGAAGGCCGTCTGACGTATGGTATCGGCAAGCTGCCGGGCGATAGGCTCGTTCATGGGTTTTGCGCTTTTTGTGCATTTTGTGGCCCATTGATTGAAAGCTACTCCACCGGAGTCGTCACCGCCTCGGGCTGGCCGCCGGCGCAGAGGTAGAGGGCGGCCATGCGGACGGCGATGCCGTTGGTGACCTGCTGCAGGATCACGCTGCGGGGGGAGTCGGCGATGTCGCTGTCGATCTCGACGCCGCGGTTGATCGGGCCGGGGTGCATGATGATGGCGTCGGGCTTCACCCAGCTGGCGCGGGTGTAGTTGAGGCCGAACATGCTGGTGTATTCGCCGAGCGAGGGAAAATGGCCCGAGGCCTGCCGCTCGTGCTGGATGCGCAGGAGCATCACCACGTCGGCGTCGGCCAGCGCGGTGCGGAGGTTGTGCGACACCTGCACGCCCATGGCCTCGAACCAGTGCGGGACGAGGGTGGAGGGGCCGACGATGGTGACGTTGGCGCCGAGTTTGGTGAGCGCGTGGATGTTGGAGCGGGCGACGCGGCTGAAGAGGATGTCGCCGAGGATGACGATCTTGCGGTCCTTCAGGTCGCCGAGCTTCTCCCGCATGGTGAACACGTCGAGCATCGCCTGCGTCGGGTGCTCGTGGGCGCCGTCGCCGGCGTTGATGACCGGGATGTCGAGCACGCGGCTGAGGTAGAGGGGCGAGCCGCTGGCGGAGTGGCGCAGCACGATCATGTCGGCGTTCAGCGCCTGGATGTTCTGGGCGGTGTCGCGGAGGGTCTCGCCCTTGGTCGTGCTGGAGGCGGCGGCGTTGAAGGTGATGACGTCGGCGCTGAGGAAGCGGGCGGCCATCTCGAAGGACATGCGGGTGCGGGTGCTCGGCTCGAGGAAGAGGTTGACGATGGTCTTGCCGCGGAGGGCGGGGACCTTCTTGACCTTGCGGTCGAGGATGCGACGGAAGGCGCCGGCGGTGGCGAGCAGCTGCTCGATCTCGGCGCGGCTGAGGTCTTCGATCGTCAGGAGGTGTTGGCGGGTCCAGGGCACGGGGGGGAGGAAGGATTAAGGGACAAGGATCAAGGGACAGGATGGGCGGCGGCGCGGATGGTGAGGGCGTCCTTGGCCGGGTGGGTGGCATCGAGGTGGACGACGACCTTGGCGTCGGTCGGGGCCTCGAGCGTCAGGCCGCAGACATCGGCGGCGATGGGCAGCTTGCGGCCGCCGCGGTCGATGAGGACGGCCAGCTCGACGGCGGCGGGGCGACCGTGGTCGAAGAGCTCATCAAGGGCGGCCTTCACGGTGCGGCCGGAGTGCAGGACGTCGTCCACGAGGACAACGTGCGCGCCGTTGACGTCGTGCGGGATGATGGTCGGCGAAAACTCCTTGGGGATCGGGTGGCGGCCGATGTCGTCGCGGTGGAAGGAGATGTCGATGGTGCCGAGGCCGGGGTGCAGGCCGGCCTGTTTCAGGCGCTGGGCCAGCCGCGAGGCGAGGATGATGCCGCCGTTGGCGATGCCCAGGAGGAGAAGGCGCGGGGTCTTGGCGTGCTTGGCGGCGAGGGCGGAAGCCACGCGGCCGATCGCTTGGTCGATCGTCTTGGCGTCGTGCTTCGGAGATGTGGCCACGAACCTATGCTTGTGCTTGTTGGTGCGGGGCTCGTCCAGCGCAAATCAGGGTCGCGCGCGAAAACAGCCGCGAAGCGACGCCCTCACCCGGCGGTATGCAGCCAGCGGGCGAGGATCGCGCGGAGCGCCTCGGTGCGGATGGGCTTGGAGACGAAATCATCCATCCCGGCGGCCAGACAGGCGGCGCGGTCCTCGTCGCGGACATTGGCGGTGAGGGCGATGATGGGCAGGGCCTGACCGGCGAGTTGGGCGCGGGCCCGGCGGGTGGTCTCGTAGCCGTCGATGTCGGGCAGCTGGCAGTCCATGAACACCAGGTCCCAGTGGCCTTGGGCGATCACCTCGAGGGCGGTGTGGCCGTCGGCCACCACCAGGCATTGCAGACCCAGGCGCTCGAGCATGAGGGTGATGACGCGCTGGTTCACCTTGTCGTCCTCGACCACCAGGACGCGTCCGGTGAAATTCTGGGGGATGATGGCCGTCGCCATCTGGGCGGCCATCAACTTCTGCTCGGGGGCGAGCGGGAAATCCGCGCTGAACCGGAAGGTCGAGCCCTGGCCAAGGGTGCTCTGGACCTCGATGCGGCCGCCCATGCGCTCCGTCAGTTTCTGCGAGATGGCGAGGCCGAGGCCCGAGCCGCCGAAGCGGCGGCTCATGGAGCTGTCGGCCTGCACAAACGGTTGGAAAAGATGGGCCTGGGTCCGCTCGTCCATGCCGATGCCGGTGTCCGACACTTCCATGGTGAGGCGCAGGTTGGCCCCCGCGCCCGGGGCGCCGGTGAGATTGATCGCCACCTCGCCCCGTTCCGAAAACTTGATGGCGTTGCCCACGAGGTTGAGCAGCACCTGGCGCACGCGGGTAGGGTCGCCGAGGATGGTGGCGCCGGCGGCAGGGTTGGCCGTGAAGGTCAGCCGCAGCGACTTGGCGCTCGCGCGGGGTCGCAGCAGCGAGGCGACGTCCTCGGCCAGGTCGGAGGCGCGGAAAGGGATGTGTTCGAACCCGAGGCGGCCGGTCTCGATCTTGGCGAAGTCGAGGATGTCGTTGAGCAGGCGCAGGAGCGAATCGGCGGAATTGGCGGCGGTCTCGACCAGCTCGCGCTGGGCGGCGTTGATCGGGGTGGTTTTCAGCAGGTCGAGCATGCCGAGCACGCCGTTCATCGGCGTCCGGATCTCGTGGCTCATGGTGGCGAGGAACTCGCTCTTGGTCCGGCTGGCGGCCTCGGCCCGGTCCCGGGCGGCGAGCATTTCGGTCTCCACCCGCTGGCGGCGGGCGATTTCCGCCGTGAGCCCGCGGTTGGTCTCCCCGATCAGCTGCTGCTTCAGCTGCAGTTCGCCGGCGAGCACGGCGTGCTCGAAACCCAGCCGCAGCGAATCACTCAGGCTGCGGTGGTAGCTGCGGGCCATGGCGACCATGAAGGCTGTGTAGAAGGCGGCCAGCACGCCCATGACGGTCTGCACGGTCTCGGTGCCGAGGGCAAAGCGCGCCGTGAGCGGCAGCAGGGTAAGCACCTGAAAGAACCAGCAGGCCCGCAGCACCGGGCTCAACGAACGCGTCGCCCCGGCGGTGATGCCCGCCAGCACCAGCACGAGCACCGAATGTTCCGCCTCGTTCATGAGCGGATAAAACATCCAGCCCGCGTAACCCCAGCCCAGGCCCGTCAACGCAGCCCCCAGGGTGAAGCGGGACTCCCCGCGGGCCATCGTCCCGGGGGTGTCCGGGGCGCCCAGGAACCAGCGGACATTGAGCAACCGCAGGACCGTCAACAGGCTCATGACGCCGAACCAGCTCCACGGATGGATCACGCTTTGGTGGCGCGCCACCACCCAGGCGAGCCCGGCGGCCACCACCAGCGTGGCGACCATGCCGGCCGGCAGGTCATTGTAACCGAGCCGCAGCAGTTCGCTCCGCACCCGCGCAGCAGTCAGGGCTCCGGCGGCGGCTGGGCGTGGTTCCATGCCGGTTGTTATAGCCTGCGTCATGCCGCGGAAAGCTTTATCATAAAGGGCGGGAAGGATGGGGGGCCACTTTGCGCGCCCGCCTTTGTCCGCAGGAGCGGACTACGGCGCGGCAGTCTATACTTCGGCGGTCTGTATCTTAATTCCGGAGTCAGCTTTGTCTGCCTGGCTTGCCGAGTCGTTGCTCGCAGAGCGTAGGCCGGCCATGCCATCCGTAGCCTCGATCACCTCCCGGACGGATCGCCCTCCTTCCCCAAAGCTAGGGAGGGCATCCTTCACCATCGTTGCACTCAGGCGAAGGATGGTGGACCTTACTGGACTCGAACCAGTGACCTTTTCCATGTCAAGGAAACGCTCTAACCAACTGAGCTAAAGGTCCGGAAGGGGCGCATGTATGAAGGACGCGACTGGTTCGGTGCAAGGATAAATCATTCCTTTCTCAACAGAGAGGGCGGCGCCTTTTCGCGTGCATTTAAGGGCCTGCCGGGTAAACACCTGCCCACATGCTGCAGTCGCTCCGCATCCGCAATCTGGCTCTCCTCGACGAGGTGGAACTGGATTTTGAGAGCGGCTTCACGGCCGTCACGGGCGAGACCGGTGCAGGCAAGAGCATCCTCCTCGGTGCTCTCTCGCTGCTGGCCGGGGCGCGGGCCGACAAGACCGTCATCCGCCAGGGCGCCGACGCCACCGAGGTCGAGGCCGCGCTGTTCTTCGCCGACACCCGCCGGCTCGACATGGTGCTCGCCAACCTCACCCTGCCGCCTTGCGACGATGGCGTCCTCATCCTCAAGCGCAGCCTCCCGCGGGACAAGGCCCCGAAGATTTCCGTCAACGGCAGCATGGCCACCCTCAGCGCGCTGCAGGAGCTCGGCGGCCAGTGGATCGACTTCCATGGCCCGGGCGAGCCGCGCCGGCTGCTCAAGCCCGACTGCCAGCGCGAGCTGCTCGACCTTTTCGCCAAGAACAGCGGCGTCTTGGAGAAATACCAGGCGCTCTACGCCGAGTGGCGCCAGCTGGTGGCCGAACACCAGCAGTTGCTCGGCTCCGACAAGCTCTCGGCCGACCAGATCGATTTTCTCAAGATCCAGCTCGCCAAGATCGACGACCTCGAGCTGACCGACGAGGCCATCGCCGCGCTGGAGCGCGATTTTTCCCGCCAGCAGAGCGCGCAGGAGATCATCTCGCTCGCCTCCGGCCTGAGCCACGGGTTGAGCGGCGAGGACGGCCTGCTCGGCAAGCTGGCCCAGCTGTTGCGCACGGCGCGGCAGCTCGAGGCTTTCGATGCGACGAGCAAGCCGCTGGCCGACCGCCTGCAGTCGAGTTCGATCGAGCTGGGCGACCTCGACGCGGAATTCACCACGCTGGCTTCGTCGCTGAACTTCGACGCCGAGCAGGCCGAGATCATCCAGACGAAGATGAACGCCTGGCTGGAGCTGAAGCGCAAATACGGCGCGAAGGTCGAGGCCGTCCTCGCCGCCCGCGACGAGATGCGCCGGAAGCTCGAGCTGCAGGGCGACGTCGTGGGTTCGCTGATCAAATTGGAGAAGCAGATCGCCGAGGCGCTCAAGGTCGCCCGCAAGGCCGCTGCCGAGCTCCGCGCCACCCGCGAGAAGGCCGGGGCGAGCCTGGAGAAGACGGCGGGCAAGGTCATCGTGCAGCTCGGCTTCAAGAAGGCCGATTTCCGCGTGTCGCTGACCCCGCTGCCGGAGCTGGGACCGCAGGGGGATTGCGCCGTGGAGTTCCTTTTCTCGCCGAACGTCGGCGAGCCGCCGCTGCCGCTGCACCGCATCGCGTCGAGCGGCGAGCTGGCGCGGGTGATGCTCGCGCTCAAGGCCGTCCTGGCCGAGATCGACGACGTGCCGCTGCTGGTGTTCGACGAGGTCGACGCCAACGTCGGCGGCGAGATCGGCCGCATCGTGGGCGAGAAGATGGCCGACATCGCCGAGCGCCACCAGGTCCTGTGCGTGACGCATCTGCCGCAGGTCGCGGCGCAGGCGCGGAGCCATCTCGTCGTCAGCAAGGACCAGAGCGGGGCGCGGGCCTCGGTCGAGATCGAGTCCATCCACGGCAACTACAAGCAGCGCGTCGGCGAACTCGCCCGCATGCTCGGCGACCGGAGCGCGAAGAGCGCTTTGGCCCATGCCGAGGAATTGCTGAAGGGGTGAAGGGGGTAGGGCAAATCCTCCGGATGAGCCGTGTCTTATCCGATCACCTATCGGCTCGTCAGGGACGACTCGCCCTACCTTGAGGCGGGCCCCGATGTCGGGCGTAAAGCCCGACCTACAGCACAACTGCCCTGATTACCCCTTAAGGCTGAGCATGAATGGCTGGCCCTGCGCGGGGGCTTCTGTTCTCTTCCCGGCATGTCCGCCGTCCATTCCGAATTCGCCCACCGCCTCGCGCAGATGCGTCCGTCGACCATCCGCGAGATCCTGAAAGTCACCGCCCAGCCGGAGATCATCTCGTTTGCCGGCGGCCTGCCGGCGCCGGAGCTGTTTCCCATCGCGGAAGTGCAGGCGGCGGCGGATGTGGTGCTAAGCCGCGACGGCCGGGCGGCGCTGCAATACGGGCCGAGCGAGGGGGTGGCCGGCCTGCGCGAGTGGATCGCCCAGGAGATGCGGGCGCGCGGCATCCAGGCCGGGGCGGACGACGTGCTCGTCACCAACGGCTCGCAGCAGGTGCTCGACCTCGTGGGCAAGGTTTTCCTCAACCCGGGCGACGTGGTGCTCACGGAGAACCCGACCTACCTCGCGGCCATCCAGTCGTTCCAGACCCTTGAGGCCAAGTTCGTGCCGGTGCCGACCGACGAGGAGGGCCTGATCCCCGAGGCGCTGCCGGACCTCATCAAGACCCACCGGCCGAAGCTGCTCTACACGATCCCGAATTTCCAGAATCCCACCGGCATCACGCTCAGCGCCTCGCGCCGGGCCGCCCTGGCGAAGATCGCCGCGGCGCACAGCCTGACCGTCATCGAGGACGATCCCTACGGCAAGCTGCGCTACCGCGGGACCGAGGTGCCGCCGGTCAAGCACTGGGACGAAGCCGGCTGCGTGCTCTACGCGAGCACCTTTTCCAAGACCGTCGCGCCCGGTCTGCGCATCGGCTGGGTGGTCGCCCCGCCGGAGGTTTTTTCCCGGATGCTGATCCTCAAGCAGGCGGCGGACCTCCACACCTCGAGCTTCGATCAGCGGGTCGTGCACGCCTACCTGACCACCAACAACCCGGCGGAGCACCTGGAAAAAATCCGGGCGGTCTACGGCGAGCGTCTGGGCATCTTGCAGGAGGCACTGGGGGCCGCGATGCCGGCCGGTTACCACTGGACGAAGCCCGAGGGCGGCATGTTCCTCTGGGTGACGGGGCCGGAATCGCTGGACGCGATGAATCTTCTCCAGCGGTGCATCGCCGAAAAGGTGGCCTTCGTGCCCGGGCGGGATTTCTTCCCGGCCGACGGCGGCAAGAACCACTTCCGGCTGAATTTCTCGAACTCGACCCCGGAGCGCATCCGCGAGGGGGTGCGCCGGCTGGCGGCGCTCTGCCGGGCGGGTTGAGGCGGGGTAAATGGAGGGGCGTCATTGTAGTTCGCTGACGCCCGCGAATTGGCTTTTGCCTGCGCAAACGCGGCATATCGAAGCCGGCAGAGCCGAAATTTGAATGGCCACAAAAGGCACAGAAGTCGCAAAAGCAGTCTTCGCTATCGTCCCCTTTTGTGCTTTTTGAGCCTTTTGTGGCCAAAGTTTCTGCGGCTTGAGTCTGGATCGTGGCTGCGCACCCAATGTGGCACCGGCTTCCCGGTTCGACAGGCTCACGGCCCCGAGCTTGTCGCGGGGCGCCGCCCCTTCAAAGACAGCGTTCCCGACAAGATATGCGCAAAGCCGGGCAGGGGTTGCGCACATTTTTGTCTCGGGATTCCGGCCGGCCGGTCCCATGCTACCGGCCATGTCAGACACCGGTCCCACGCCCTCCGGTTTTACCACCTGCCCTGTTCCGCTGTCGCACCGCACGGAGATCACCGTCGGCCATGGTGGCGGCGGGCGGCTGACCCAGGACCTGATCGACCGCGTGTTCCGGCCGGCATTTGCCAACCCCGGGCTCGAGGCGCAGCACGACGGGGCGATGCTCCCTTTCCCGGGCGGCGGCCGGCTGGCCTTCACGACGGACTCGCACGTGGTCAGCCCGCTGTTCTTTCCCAGTGGCGATATCGGCAAGCTCGCGGTCAACGGCACCGTCAACGACCTGTGCATGTGCGGGGCACGGCCGCTCTGGCTCAGCGCGGGCTTCATCCTCGAGGAAGGTTTCCCGATGGCCACCTTGGAGAAGATCGTCCACTCGATGAAAGCGGCGGCGGCGGCGGCGGGCGTGGCGATCGTTACCGGCGACACCAAGGTCGTCGAGCGCGGCAAGGGCGACGGGCTTTACGTGACGACCTCGGGCGTCGGCGTGATCGAGACGGCGCTCACGGTCGCACCGTCGAGCATCCGTCCGGGCGACGCCATCGTGTTGAGCGGCGACGTGGGCCGGCACGGCATGGCGATCATGGCCACGCGGGCGGGACTGGAATTTGAGAGCGCGATCGAGAGCGACTGCGCGCCGCTGGTGGCGCCGGTGAAAGCCCTGCTCGCGGCCGGCCTGGAGATCCATTGTCTGCGCGACCTGACCCGCGGCGGGCTGGCGACCTCGCTGGTCGAACTGGCGGAGTCGGCGAAGCTCGCCATCGCGATCGACGCGGCGAAGGTGCCCGTGTCAGAGCTGGTCGGCGGGGCCTGCGAGATCCTCGGACTCGATCCCTTCTACGTGGCCAACGAGGGCCGTTTTGTCTGCATTTTGCCCGAAGCGCAGGCGGAGCAGGCGGTGAAGATCATCAGCGAGGCCGGTCCGGGCGGCCCGGCGGTGATCATCGGCGGGGTGAAGGCCGGCCCGGCCGGCCAGGTGACGCAGCGCAGCATCATCGGCGCCGAGCGCATCGTCGACCGCCTCAGCGGCGAGCAGCTGCCGCGGATCTGCTGAGAGGGAGAGCGGCCGGTCCTCTCAGTCCGGCGTATTTGCCGTCAGGAAGGAAATGGCGTGGAACTTGATTCCATGCGCAGGCGGTAATGCTTCGTGGCTGAGCGAATCAGCAGAATGCGGTCAGGATCATCGGTCTTGGATTCGGTTTGATATTCTGAGTCTGGCATGGGGAGGATAAAACGGGATCCGGACCAACCCCGGAATTTTCCACCGATGCCGCCGATGCGAATGCTGATTACCCAGGCGTTTCCCGCGGCCGTCCGCGAGGTTTTGCTTTCGATCGTATATATGAAAGTCCCGGTTGTTTCGGCAAATTTGTAGGGATATGACTCCCGCACCTTCCATTCCGTTTGGGCCACGGGCGATTCCTCCACCACAACGCGAAAGTATTTTTCTCCTACCACCGGCCACACAAATTTGACCGATGGTTGGGTGTCCACCGGAACGTTGTAAATCGAAACGAGTTCCTCGCGGCTGAGCTCAGCTCGTTTGAATTGGGCCTGGGCGGGCAGGAAAGCAACAGCCAGCAGCAGGCTGAGGCAGGTCCAGCCTGCGGTGCGGCGACTACCCGGGGAAAGGCGGTTCTCGGGGATGTTTGTCATGGAGGATCCTGGCGCAATGTGGCTGGCCCAGTTCACTCTGCATCCGGGACGAGCTTTCGCGCCATCGCGGCACTGACGCAAGTCGATATGTTCGCCACGTGCATCATCGGCGCCGAGCGGATCGTCGACCGCCTCAGCGGCGAGCAGCTGCCGCGGATCTGCTGAAGGCGGGTGCTCGAATCGTTCTCGTTCTCATACTCGTTCCTCCTTCTCTCTGGTTGCGGAGAGAACGAGAAGGAGAACGAGGAACGAGAATGAGCCGCAAACTATCGAGAGATATCAGGAAGTGGCCGTCGCCGCCGGTTCCACCGTGCGGCTGCGGTAGCGGTAGTAGGCGGCGCAGGCGCCCTCGCTGGAGACCATCGGCGCGCCGAGCGGGCGTTCGGGGGTGCAACGGGTGCCGAAGGCGGGGCAGTCATGGGGCTTCTTCACGCCGCGCATGATCTGGCCGCTGATGCACTCCGTGGCGCAGTCCTGGGGCGCGGCAGCGAGCTGGAAGCGCTTGTTGGCGTCGAAGGCCGCGTAGGCCGGGCGCACCGCCAGGCCGCTCTGCGGAATGACGCCGATGCCGCGCCAGTCGCGGTCGGTCACCTCGAAGACCTGCTCGACGATCTTGCGGGCATGGACGTTGCCCTCGGGGCGGACGGCGCGGGAGTAGGCGTTTTCCACCACATGGCTGCCGCTCTCGAGCTGCTGCACGCACATCAAGATGCCCTCGAGGATGTCGACCGGTTCGAAGCCGGTGATGATGATCGGCGCCCGGTATGCGGCGGCGATGGGACCGTATTCCGTCGTGCCCATGATGGTGCAGACGTGGCCGGCGGCGAGGAAGCCCTGCACGCGGTTGTCGGGCGAGCCGAGGATGGCGCGCATCGCCGGGGGCACGAGGACGTGCGAGGTGAGAATGGAAAAGTTTGTGACGTTCTGCGCCGCGGCGGCGAGGACTGACATGGCGTTGGCGGGTGCCGTCGTCTCGAAGCCAACGGCGAAGAACACGACCTGCCTCGTCGGGTTTTCCTTGGCGATCGTCACGGCGTCGAGGGGCGAGTAGACGATGCGGACGTCGCCGCCGCGGGCCTTGGCCGTGAGGAGGTCGATGCCGTTGCCCGGCACGCGCAGCATGTCGCCGAACGAGCAGAGGATGACGCCGCGGTCGAGGGCGAGCGCGATGGCCTGGTCGATGAAGTCGGCGCTGGTCACGCACACCGGGCAGCCCGGGCCGTGGACGAGCGTGATGGCTTTCGGGAGCAGGTCGTCGAGGCCGAACTTGACGATGGCGTGGGTCTGGCCGCCGCAGATCTCCATGATGGTCCACGGCCGCGTGGTGACGCGGGCGATGGCGTCGGCCAGCTTGCGGACGAGCGCCGCGTCGCGGTATTCGTCGACGTATTTCATGGGGCGGCGGGGGTTGGGGGTGGGGTAGGGGCGCTTGCCCCCAAGCGCCCTGGGCCGTTGGGGGCAACGGCCCCTACCGGATCCTCCGGCGGCAGATCGATGCCGTCGAGCTCGCCCATCTCGCGGAGGTAGCGGAAGGTCAGCTCGGCGTCCTGCGGGTCGATGGTGCTGATGGCGACGCCGACGTGGACGAGCACGTAGTCGCCGAGTTTGGCCTCGGGCGTGCAGGTGAGGCTGACGAGCTTGATGACGCCGGCGAAGCTGACCTTGGCCGAGCGGAGGAGGGGATCGTCACCGATGATTTCGACGACTTTGCCGGGAACAGCGAGACACATGGCGTGGAGGGGTTGGGGGTGGACGGGAGAGTGAAAGTGAGAGGGAGAGTGAAAGGGGGCAAATCGTTCTCGTTCTCCTAATCCTTCTCGTTCTCGGTCTTGGTTCAGGCGGACGAGAGAACGATTAAGAGAACGAGAACGATGGTAGGGTTTACGCGGGCAGTTTCACGGTGGTGAGATTCAGGAGGGCCGCAAGCGCCTGGCCGGCGGCGATGGAGTTGTCGTTGGGGGAGAGGCGGTGGTGGACGAGCACCTTGAAGCCGGCGGCGCTGAGGGCGGCGCTGGTGAGCGAGTGGAGGAGGGCGTTCTGGAAACAGCCGCCGGTGAGGGCGACCGTGCCGACGCCGGACTGCAGGGCGACGCCGACGATGGCGTTGGCCAGGCCGCGGTGGAAGGCGGCGGCGAGCTCATCCGCGTGGTCCCCCGGCGACAGCAGGCGCTCGATGGCCGGCTGCCAGTCGATCTCGAAGCGGGCGCCGGGCGAGGTGGCGGGGCACACGGCAAAGGGCAGGGCCTGGCGGTGGCGGCCGGCGCGGGTCGCCGCGGCCTCGACGGCGATGGGCATCTGGCCCTCGAAGGCGTTGCGCTGGCCGAGACCGAGCAGGGCGCCCGCACCGTCGAACAGGCGGCCGGCACTCGTGCAGACGGGCGAGTTGAGCCCGCGGGCGAGCATGGTCTGGAGGTTGCCCGCATCCTGGGCCGAATAGCCGAAACGGTCCGCGACGAACGCCCCGAGCCCGAATTCGTGCGCAAGGGCGATCGCGACGCGCCGGGCGTCCTTCACCGCCGCCTCGCCGCCCGGCAGCCGGAACGGGCGCAGCCGGGCAAAGCGCTCGGCGCCGCCCTGCCCGAGCAGGATGAACTCGCCGCCCCACACGGTGTCGTCCTCGCCGTAGCCGGTGCCGTCCCACGCGACGCCCAGCACGCCCTCGGCGGGATGGTTGTTCTCGAGGAGGCAGGCGAGGACATGTGCCAGATGGTGCTGGACCGCGAGGCAGGGCAGGCCGGTGCGCCGGGCGTAGTGGGTGGAGCTGTAGCCCGGATGCTTGTCGTGGACGACGAGGGCGAAGCGCGACTCGTAGAGTTCGCCCAGCATCGCGATCGTCTGCTCGAACACCCGGTGGGTGGCCAGATTCTCGAGGTCGCCGAGGTGCGGGCTGAGCACCAGCTGTTTTTCGGAGGCGAGAGCGACCGTGGACTTCATCTGGCCGCCGACGCAGAGCACGGGGCCGGGAAGCTGGCCGGGGAGGGGCAGCGGTGCGGGTGCATAGCCCCGGGCGCGCCGGAGGAGGATCGGGTGGTCGTGGGCGGCCAGGCGGACGACGGAGTCATCCACGGGCCGGGCGATGGGGCGGTCGTGCTCAAGGAAAAGGTCGGCGATGAGGAAGAGCTTGGCGCGGGCGTCGTCGTTGTCGGTGCAGAGGGGCTCCTCCGCCAGGTTGGCGCTGGTGGCGACCAAGGGCCGGTCGAGGTCGCCCAGCAGCAGCACATGCAGCGGCGCGTAGGGCAGGAGGGCGCCGAGCCAGGGATTGCCCGGGGCGATGGAAGGGGCGAGGTTCTGGCCGGGGCGCTGCGGCACGAGGACGATGGGCGCCTGGGGCGAGGCGAGCAGCCGGGCCGCCGCCGGGCAAACCAGCGCGTATTGCCGCAGCATGGGCAGGTCGCGGAACATCACGGCGAGGGGTTTCTCCTCGCGGTGCTTGCGGGTGCGGAGGGCCGCGACCGCCCGCTCGCAGGTGGCGTCGCACATCAGGTGGTAGCCGCCGAGGCCCTTGACCGCGACGATGAGCCCGTCGCGGAGCGCGGAGAGGGCGATGTGGAGGGCGTCCTCCCGGTGGCCGAGCACCTCGCCGCCGGCCAGGGTGAGCGTGAGCTGCGGGCCGCAGACCGGGCAGGCGTTGGGCTCGGCGTGGAAGCGCCGGTTCGAGGGATCGGTGTATTCCTGCCGGCAGGCCGGGCACATCCGGAAGGTGTGCATGGTGGTGCGGCGGCGGTCGTAGGGCAGGCGGTTGATGAGCGAGTAGCGCGGCCCGCACTGCGTGCAGTTGATGAACGGGTAGCGGTGGCGCCGGTCGGCGGGGTCGAGCAGTTCGCGCCGGCAGTCCGCGCAGAGGGCGAGGTCGGCGGGCGTGGCCGCGGTGACGGCGGCGCCGTCCAGCTGGCTCGCGGTGATCAGGAAGGCGGGGCCGACGGGCTGTTCCGCGGCGCCGGGCGGGAGGCGCCGGATCTCGGTGACGTGCGCGGCGGGCGGGGCGTCGTGCTCGAGGGCGGCGACGAGGGCGTCGATCAGCCCCGCCTCGCCCGCGGCGCGGATGAGCACGCCCTGCGGGTCGTTGCGCACCCAGCCGTGGACGCCGAGCCGGTTCGCCGTGCGGTGCACGAAGGGCCGGAAGCCCACGCCCTGCACGGTGCCGCGCACGCGGAGCAGGACGTCGGTGGACGGGGCGGGCTGGGACATGGCCGGAGGCGCCACGGGCGCGGTTCAGGAACGAGGCGCGAGCGACCGCAGGAAATCATACCACTCCGGCAGCCCTTCACCGGAGCGGGCCGAGAGCTGGATCAGGCGGGCCTGCGGCGCGATGCGGCGGATGTTCTCCACCGCGAGCGCCCGGTCGAAGCCGAGGGCGTCGGCCACGTCGATCTTGGTGAGCAGGACGACATGGGCGGACTTGAAGATGGGCGGATACTTGAGCGGCTTGTCCTCACCCTCGGTGGTGGAGAGCAGCACGACGCGCACCTGCTCGCCCAAGTCGAACGACGCGGGGCAGACGAGGTTGCCGACGTTCTCGATGAAGAGGACCTTCACGCCATCGAGGTTGATCGACTCGGCGGCGCGGGCGATCATGCCGGCGTCGAGGTGGCAGACGGTGCCGGTCGTGATCTGGGCGACGGGCGCGTGCGGGCGGTGGAGGCGGCGGCCGTCGTTGTCGGTCTCGAGGTCGCCGACGAGCACGGCGCATTTGGTCTGCCGGCCGAAGTCATCGAGCGTGTGCTCAAGGAGCGTGGTCTTGCCCGCGCCGGGGGAGGACACGAGGTTCAAGGCGACCAGGCCGCGACCGAGGAAGTAGCCGCGGTTGCGCTCGGCGAGGATGTCGTTTTTCTCAAGCAGCGGCAGGTTGAGGTCGGCGGAGCGGACGGAGACCTCACCCCTGGGGCTGGCGGAGAGCGCGGCGGTGATCTCGGCGGAAAGCGGGCCGGCGAGGCCGCGGGCGGCGGAGACGGCGGCGCCGCTCAGGGGGTTGATGCGATAGCCCTCGGGGGCGGGGGCGAGGGGCGTGGATTCGGGGTTCATGGCGGGGTGGGGTGGGGGGTGAATTCGATGCTGCGCAACTCGAGCTCGCGCCCGGTGCGCAGGTCGCCGGAATAGTTCCCGCAGCCGGGACAGCAGCAGATGAAGCCGGCGCCGGCGGCGAAGTCGCGCTCGCAGGTCGGGCAGTGGGCGAGGGCGGGGACGCTCTCGATGTCGAACTCGGCGCCCTCCGCCAGCGTGCCGGGGGAGCAGGCCTCGAAGGCGAAACGCAGGGCCTCGGGCTCGACGCCGGAGAGCACACCGATGCGGAGCACGATGCGGTCGACATGGGCCGCGTTGCGCGCCAGGGCCTCGCGTCGGACGGCGGCGAGCGTGGACTCCATGATGCCGACCTCGTGCATACCGCAGAGTAAACACCCGGGCAACCGGTCCTGTCGAGTGAACTGCGGACTTCCACCAATCGGCGCGCAGCAATTGCCAAGGAACGCATATCCGCGAGACCGCTGTTTCGGTTATGCTGCAACGCTCTTAGTTCAACCACGCCCCAACCCCCAAAGCGCCGTCCTCCGCCCGGATCGCGGCTGACGCGCACCCCGAAATATGCCCACGGATATCGCGCCGCTGCCGACGCAGCGGAAGGAAGAGACGATCTATGAACACCTGCTGGCCCGCGGCGTATCGCGCCGTGAATTCCTGTCATTCTGCGCCTGGATGGGCGCATGCATCGGGCTGGAAAGCTCCGGTGTCGCCCAGATGGTCCAGGCCCTCGAGACCAAGAAGCGCATCCCCGTCATCTGGCTCCATTTCCAGGAATGCACCTGCTGCAGCGAGTCGTTCATCCGCAGCTCGCACCCGATCGTCGCCGACATCCTGCTCGACAAGATCTCCCTCGACTACACCGAGACGCTGATGGCCGCCTCCGGCCACCAGGCCGAGAAGTCCCTCCAGGACACCATCGCGAAATACAAGGGCGAGTATCTCCTCTGCATCGAGGGCTCCGTGCCGCTGGCCGAGGACGGCGTGTATTGCTGCATCGGCGGCAAGACCGCGAAGAGCATCGCCGAGGAGGTCGCCGCGCACGCCAAGGCCGTCATCGCCTGGGGCAACTGCGCGTGCTCCGGCTGCGTGCAGGCCGCCAAGCCGAACCCGACCGACGCGAAGCCGATCCACAAGATCATCGCCGGCAAGCCCATCATCAACGTGCAGGGCTGCCCGCCGATCGCGGAGGTCATGGCCGGCGTGCTCGTGCACCTGCTGACCTTCGACGCGATCCCGCAGCTCGACAATCTCGGCCGCCCGAAGGCCTTCTATTCCCGCCGCGTCCACGACACCTGCTATCGCCGGCCCAACTACGACGCGGGCCTGTTCGTCGAGAGCTTCGACGACGAGAACGCGCGCAAGGGCTACTGCCTCTACAAGGTCGGCTGCCGCGGCCCCTCCACCTACAATTCCTGCGGCACGATCCGCTGGAACGGCGGCGTCAGCTTCCCCATCCAGTCGGGCCACGGCTGCATCGGTTGCTCGGAATCGAATTTCTGGGACAACGGGCCGTTCTACCAACGCCTGCCCAACCTGCCGGGCTTCCCGATCGAGGGGACGGCCGACCAGGTCGGCCTCGTGGCCGCGGCCGCGGCCGTCGGCGGGGGCGCCCCCCACCCCGGGATGACCAACTTCCGCCAGCGCCATGGCATCGGCGAGCAGGCCGGCGAAAACGCCGAGCAGGCCGAGAAAGATCACGACGAGAAACACAACGGGTCCTCCGACCACCAATCCTAACCCCCCGCCCCCATGAGCACCCGCATTGTAGTTGATCCCGTCACCCGCATCGAAGGCCACCTCCGCATCGAGGCCGAAATCAAGGACGGCAAGATCGTCGACGCCTGGAGCGCCGGCACCATGGTCCGCGGCCTGGAAATCATCCTCAAGGGCCGCGACCCGCGGGACGCGTGGGCGTTCTGCGAGCGCGTCTGCGGCGTGTGCACCACGGTGCACGCGCTCGCCTCCGTGCGCGCCGTCGAGGACGCCATCAGCGTCAAGGTCCCGCCCAACGCCGAGCTGATCCGCAACATCATGTTCTGCGCGCAATACATGCAGGACCATGTCGTGCACTTCTACCACCTGCATGCCCTCGACTGGGTCGACGTCGTCAGCGCCCTCAAGGCCGACCCCGTCGCCACCTCGACGCTCGCGCAGTCCGTCTCGAAGTGGGCCAAGAGCTCGCCCGGCTACTTCAAGGACATCCAGACCCGCCTGGTGAAGTTCGTCGAGAGCGGCCAGCTCGGCATCTTCGCCAACGGCTACTGGGGCCATCCGGCGTTCAAGCTCCCGCCCGAGGCCAACCTCATGGCGGTGGCGCACTACCTCGAGGCCCTCGAGTGGCAGAAGGAGATCGTCAAGGTCCACACCATCTTCGGCGGCAAGAACCCGCACCCGAACTATCTCGTCGGCGGCATGCCGTGCTCCATCAACATCAACGAGGCCAACGCCATCAACGCCGAGCGGCTCGCGATGGTGGGCGACCTCCTCAAGCAGGGCCAGCAGTTCATCGAGCAGGTCTACATCCCCGACGTCCTCGCGGTCGCCCCGTTCTACCTGGACTGGGCCGGCATCGGCGGCGGTTTGGAAAACTACCTCTGCTACGGCGACCTGCCGACCAACGGCTTCAGCGACATCGCCAGCTACAAGTTCCCGCGGGGCGCCATCCTCGGCCGCGACCTCAGCACCGTGCATCCGGTCGATCCCCGTGACGACACCGGCATCCAGGAGTTCATCGACCACTCGTGGTATGAATACGAGGGCGGGGCCGCCGGCCTGCACCCGTGGAAGGGCGAGACGAAGCTCAAGTATTCCGGGCCCAAGCCGCCCTACGAGAACCTCGACGTCGACGCCAAATACAGCTGGCTCAAGACGCCGCGCTGGAAGGGTCACGCCATGGAGGTCGGCCCGCTCGCCCGCATGCTGGTCGGCTACGCCGCCGGCAACGCCGAGATCAAGGATGCCGTCACCGCCACCCTCGGGGCCCTGAAGGCGCCGCCCGCCGTGCTCTTCTCGACGCTCGGCCGCACCGCGGCCCGCGCCATCGAGTCGTCGCTGGCGGCCCGCTGGGGCCTGGATTTCTACCACCAGCTCCTCGCGAACATCAAGGCGGGCGACACGCGCACCTTCACCCGCGACAAGTGGGAGCCCTCCAGCTGGCCCACGACCTGCAAGGGGGTCGGCACCAGCGAGGCGCCCCGCGGCGCGCTGGCGCACTGGATCGTCATCAACGACCAGAAGATCGCCAACTACCAGCTCGTCGTCCCGAGCACCTGGAACGCCTCGCCCCGCGACGCGAAGGGCCAGCGCTCGGCCTACGAGGCCTCGCTCATCGGCACCCCGGTGCACGATCCCCAGCAGCCGCTGGAAATCATCCGCACCATCCACTCCTTCGACCCCTGTCTCGCCTGCGCCGTCCACCTCTATGAGGACAACAAGGAAATTGCGCGGCACGAGCTGATGGTCAACTGAACCCGGAGGCACCCAATGAACGCCTCACATGACTACCAGCGGGTTTACGTCTGGGAGCAGCCGGTGCGTTGGTTCCACTGGATCAACGCCGTCTGCGTCATCGCCCTCGGCGCCACGGGCTACCTGATCGCCCATCCGCCGGGCCTCCTCAACGGCGGGGAGGCGGGCGACAGCTACTGGTTCGGCACGATCCGCTTCGTGCACTTCGCGACCGCCTATGTGTTCATGTTCAACTTCCTGTTCCGGCTCTACTGGGCGTCGGTGGGGAACAAATACACGCACTGGCGGAATTTCTTCCCGATCTCGAAGCCACAGCTCCGGCAGGTGGCGGCCGTGCTGAAGGTGGACATCCTCCAGTCGAGCGACAAGGCCGTGCATACCCTCGGACACAACTCGGTGGCCTATTTCACCTACATGGGCACGGGGCTGCTGACCGTCTTCATGGTGCTGTCCGGCTTCGCGCTCTACGCGCCGATGAGCGACTCGTGGTTCCCGCAGCTGTTCACATGGATGGTGCCGCTGTTCGGCAGCGAGCAGAACCTGCGCCTCTTCCACTACGGGGCGCTCTGGCTCTTCATCATCTTCACGCTGATCCATATCTACCTCGTGTTCTACCACGACTACGTCGAGGGGCACGGGGTCCTCTCCTCGATGGTCGGCGGCTGGAAATTCATGGAGAAGGACGCGATCAAGGCCGAGGAGGCCAGCGGCATCTCCGGGTTCCCGCGGCGCAAGCGTCGTCCGGCCCCGGCGGCCGCACCCGGCGCGAAACCGGATCCCGTCCCATGATCCAGCTGCTCGACTCCACCCTGGTCGGCGAACCCAGCGCTCCCCGCCCATCCTCGACGGGCGCGGAGCGCGTGCTCGTGCTCGGGGTGGGGAACCTGCTCATGGGCGACGAGGGCGTGGGCATCCATGTGCTGCGCCGCCTGGAACAGGAGGCGCCGCTCGCGGGCGTGCGGCTGCTCGACGGCGGCACCGGCGGGGTCAACCTGCTCGTCGAATTCGACGGGGCGGCGGACATCGTCATGATCGACGCCACCCGTGACGGCCGGCCCGCCGGCACCATCACCTTCCTTCAGCCCCTCGTGGTGGGCGAACTTCCGCGTGGGTTGGGCGCCCATGACTTCGGGCTGAAGGATCTCTTTGCCGCGGCCGCCCTGCTCGGGCAGATGCCGCGCCTCCACCTCTACACCATCGCGGTGGAGGAGGTGCGGCCCATGTGCACGGCGCTTTCGCCGGAGGTGGCGGCGGCCGTGCCCGAGGTGGTCCACGCCGTCCGGGCCCTCGCGGCGAGGCTGGTCGCCACTGTCTGACCCGAACATTTCACCCGCCACAATGCCAAGGCAACACACCCCGTCACTTCGTGCCACCCCTCTTGATAGAGGGGACCCAATCCACGCCAGCGAAGATCCCCTCTATGAAGAGGGGTGCCCGTCAGGGCGGGGTGTGTGGGGACAGTAGTCCTGCGGACCTGGCTCATGACGCCCATCATCCACGCGCTCGCCCTCGGCACCCCCGAGGTTTCGGTCTTGATGCTCAGCACCGCGGGGGTCGCCGTCCTGCACACGCTCGCCGGGCCGGACCACTACCTGCCCTTCATCGTGATGGGGCGCGCCCGCCGCTGGTCCGTCACCCGGACGGTGCTGTGGACGACCCTGTGCGGGGTCGGGCATGTCGGCAGTTCCGTCGTGCTGGCGCTCGTGGGCGTGCTGCTCGGCTACGGCCTGGAGCACGTTCAGGTCATCGAGGAATGGCGCGGCAACCTCGCGGCCTGGGCGATGATCGCCTTCGGCGCGGTCTACCTGGCCTGGGGCCTGAAGCGCGCCGCCCGGGGCTTCACGCACAGCCATGCGCACCTGCATGAGACGGGCAGCCACGCCCACGGGCACACCCACGAGGCGGCGCATGCGCACCCGCACGGCGAGACGGAGGGGTTCAATGTCACGCCCTGGGTGCTGTTCACGATCTTTGTCTTCGGGCCCTGTGAGCCGATGATCCCGCTGGTCATGTATCCGGCCGCGCAACACAGCTGGTTGGAGGTCTGGTCGGTGGTGGCGGTGTTCGGCGCGCTGACCATCGGCTCGATGCTTGTGGTGGTGCTGCTGGTGCGCCGCGGGATCAGCCTGCTGCCGGTGCGCCGGCTGGAGCGTTACAACCACGCGGTGGCCGGCGGCACGATTTTGCTGGCGGGCTGCGCGATCCAGTTCCTCGGTTTATGACACCCGGCGATTCAGCTCTTGCCCGATTTCCCGTCACCGGCAGCATCGCGGTGACGCAAGACCGGACCAGCGGTCATGCTCAGAAATTAATCCACGTTATGCCGCCAAGAAAATTCCCGACTCATAGGGACGGCTTATGCCGTCCCTCTTTTCCGCAACCCATGCATACACGTCCGCAACCCATGCGGAGTGCTGCGGTCCTCTTTCTGTGATACTGACCGGTAATAAGCCAGAACCATACCCCCAACTCATCCCCCAGACCCCGCCTTTAACCAACCGAACCTAACCCGCATCAAGCCATGAGCTACAAACCGCGCTGGAACAAAAACACATTCATTTTCGGAGGAGCCGCCGCCTGGGCCCTTCTCCTCGTCGGCTGCGTCATGGCCGACCGCACCATGGTCGCGCCGCCGACCGTGGCAGGCGCCACCTTCGTGGGCTCGGAGAAATGCTCCCAGTGCCACGACGGGATCACCTCCAAGTTCCATGATGCCTCCCATGCCAAGATGATGGCCCCGGGCGACAACGCCAAGGACATCGGCTGCGAGTCGTGCCACGGCCCGGCCTCGCTCCACGTCAAGTCCGGCGGCGGCGCCGGGACGATCAGCAACCCCAAGAATTCGCCCGAGACCTGCTTCCAGTGTCACCTGGACAAGCGCGGCGAGTTCAACCTGCCCAGCACCCACCCGGTCATGGCCGGCAAGATGGGCTGCAGCGACTGCCATAACGCGCACACCGGTGACGCCGTCCTCGAGGGCAGCACCAACATGGACACCACCAACTCCTCCTGCCTGAAGTGCCACACTTCCCAGGGCGGCCCGTATGTGTTCGAGCACGAGGCTTCCCGCGAGGGTTGCGTCGTCTGCCACAGCCCGCACGGCTCGGTGAACGCCAAGATGCTGAAGGCCCGCAACGCGAACCTTTGCATCCAGTGCCACTTCCAGCAGCAGACCGCCCCGGGCGTCATCATGATCGGCGGCCGCGACCACGCGTCCTTCCTCTCCCGCGGCACCTGCTGGTCCGGTGGCTGCCACGAAGCCGTCCACGGCTCGCATGTCAGCTCCTCACTCCGCTTCTAACCCCACCCACCTAACAGGGAACCTGCAATGAACACCAAAGCTTTTCTCCACACCATCCAACGGTCCTTGCTGGTGCTCGCGGGCGCGAGCCTGCTGGGCCTGCCCGGCGCCTTGAGCGCCGCCGACAAGGAACCGGTCTACAACAACTACATCGACTTCGCCGTGGGCACCAACCTGCAGAAGGGCGACCGGCCGGGCTTCCAGAAGGCCATGCAGAAGAACAAGTCCGGCGCCATCGGGATCGAGGACCTGTTCTACACCAACCAGCTCAACGACGACACCGTCCTGACGCTCCGCGGCCACGCCATGGCCGAGGACAGCGACTACCTCATCGACCTGAACATCACCAAGGACGAGGTCGGCTACGTGAAGCTCGGATACAAGGGCTTCCGGACCTGGTATGACGGCAGCGGCGGCGTCTGGCCGACCAACGGCCTGCGCATCCAGCTCTATGACGAGGACCTGCATCTCGACCGTGGCAACCTGTGGTTCGAGGCCGGCTTCACCAAGCCCGACGCAGTCAACTTCACCCTCCGTTACGACCTGCAGACCAAGAAGGGTAAGAAGGACTCCACCAGCTGGATGGACACCGGGCTCGCCGTCTCCACGTCGGCCACCCGCTACATCGTGCCGACCTACCTGACCTTCGACGAGAAGCGGCACATCCTCGATGCCAACCTCACGAAGGCCGGGGACAAGTCCGAGTGGGCGCTGGGCGCCCGCCTCGACAAGGGTGACTACACGAACGGCCGCTACAGCCGCCGCACGCCGGGCCAGCCGACGACCGACCGCTATGTCACGGCCAAGGAAGGCCAGGATTACGACCTGACCCAGTTCCGTGGCAGCTACCTCACGCAGATGACGGAGCAGATCAAGCTCACCACCGCCGTCTCGCGCACCAAGATCGACACGATCCTCAGCGGCAGCCGCACCTTCGGCATCGGCTACGATGCGGAATACACCAACAACTACCCGACCCGCCAGCAGCGCGACGAAGGCTATTTCGGCCTGCACACGGGTGACGAGCTGGGCGAGTCGGAGATGACCCAGACGGTCGCCACCATCAACGCGCTCTACACGCCCACCGAGACCTTCCGGATCACCCCCGGCTTCCGCTTCGAGAAGACCGAGTGGCACAATAAGATCGATTTTGAGGAAACCAACTTCGGCGCCGCCAACACGGGCTTCGCGCCCATCAACGACGAGGTCGAGGCGGACAGCGAGAAGGACTGGAAGACCTATGCCGGCAGCGTCGACGCCCGCTACACGGGCATCAAGAACTTCGCCCTGAACTTCAAGGCCGACATGTCCAGTTCCGAGGGCATGCTGATGGAAGAGCGCATCCTCGAGCCCGGCACCCCGTTGCAGGCCATCTCCATCGACCGCGACACCAAGCTGGAGCGCAACACCCAGAAATATGCCGCCACTGCTAACTGGTATGTGCGGCCCGGCACGAGCATCGCGGTCCAGTATTACATCAAGGCCCGGCAGAACGACTACCGGAACGTCCGGGACAACACGGTCAGCACCGCCGACCGCTATCCCGCCTACATCGCCAACCAGGACCTCGAGACGAACGATTTCAACGTCCGCCTGACCTGGCGCGCTACCCCGACCCTCCGCACGGTCACCCGCTACGACTACCAGAAGACCACGATCAACACCCAGGACATCGATCTCGCCATGGGGGAGAGCATGAACTCCACCCAGCACATCATCTCCGAGACCGTGAACTGGACTCCCACCGCGAAGTGGTCCCTCCAGGGCAACATCAACTACGTGAACGAGACCTTGAAGACCCCCGCCGCCGGCCTCACCGGCGCGGCCGCCAACCTCGTCAAGAACAGCGACGCGAACTACGTGAACTTCGGCGTGAGCAGCAGCTACGCCATCGACGACCAGAGCGACCTCATGGTGGACTACATGCTCTACAAGGCCCTGGGCAACTACGTGGACAACTCCGCTGTCACCGTGCCCTATGGCACGGACAGCAAGCTGCAGATGGTCTCCCTCGGCTGGAGCCGCCGGCTCGACCGCCGCACCACGGTGAACTTCAAATACACCTACGCCAAGAACGAGGACGTGCCCTCTCTCGGGACCTCGGACTACGAGGCCCACCTGTTCTACGCCAAGCTCCAATACCGCTTCTAACCCAGAAGCACCAGCCCGCCTCCCCATGATGACCAGGACCAAAATCGCCCTGACCGGGATCGTGTTATCGCTCGCCACGGGTGTCGCTTTCGCGGCCCCCGCCGCCGACAACTGGGACAACCTCTGCGCCTCCTGCCACGGGGCGGACGGCAAGGCCCAGACCAAGATCGGCAAAAAGATGAAGATCCGTGACTACACCGACGCCAAGGTGCAGGCCGAACTCACCGACGAATACATCATCAAGGCGACCGCCGACGGCGTGACCGTGGACGGCAAGGAAAAGATGAAAGGCTTCAAGTCCGAGCTCTCGGCCGACGAGATCAAGGACTTCGTGGCCTTCATCCGCAAGTTCAAGGCCTGACGTCCGTCCGTCGGAACCTCTTCCACGCCACCCGGTCGATGATTTGATTGTCGCCAACCGGGTGGCTGTGCGTCAGCTTCCCTTCACCACGAACCCCCTCATTCTCATGAAAACCACGACCAAGATCGCCCTTTCCACCCTCGCCTTAACCCTCGTCACCGGTGTGGCCCTCGCGGCCCCCGCGGCGGAAAATTGGGATAACAACTGCGCCTCGTGCCACGGCGCAGACGGCAAGGCCCAGACCAAGACCGGCAAGAAGCTCAAAATCCGCGACTACACCACCGCCGCGGTGCAGGCCGAGTTGAAGGACGACGCCATGCTCAAGGCCATCGCCGACGGCGTCAAAGTCGACGGCAAGGAAAAGATGAAGGGCTACAAGGACGAGCTCTCGGCCGACGAGATCAAGGACCTCGTGGCCCACATCCGCACCCTCAAGCCCTGAGCCGCCTCCGAGCGGTTGATTTCCAGCCGACGGAGCGCATCCTGCGCCCGCCGGCTTTGTTTTCTGCCCCTTAAACCCCTCCGCCCATGTCCGAGACCCACGAGACTCAGCCGCCGGCCGTGACGCCGCGCTCCCATTTCAACAACTGGATCAGCGCCTTGGGCGCCGTCCTCGCCGTCGGCGCGCTCTTTTCGTTCGCCCTCTTGGTCTGGATGGACCTGACCGGCTCCAACAAGAACCCTTACGGCGGCATCTTCACCTACCTGGTGGCCCCGGCCTTCCTCATCGCCGGATTGGTCATCATCTTCTTCGGCGCCTGGGCGCAGCGCCGCTGGGCCATCAAGCATGCGGCCACGATGCCCGACAAGTGGCGGCTGGATTTTTCCAGTCCCGCGCAGCGCCGTCTGCTCGTCCTTTTCGGCATCGGCGGGGTGGGCTTCCTGCTCCTGAGTGCCTTCGGCAGCTACCAGACCTTCCATTACGCGGAGTCCAACCAGTTCTGCGGCCAGGTCTGCCACTCGGCGATGAACCCCGAGTTCAGCACCTACCAGCGCGGCGCGCACGCCCGCGTCGACTGCGTGCAGTGCCACGTCGGCTCCGGGGCCACGGCCTTCATCCAGGCCAAGCTCAACGGCACCCGCCAGCTCATCAGCTTCACGCTCGACAACTACAACCGGCCGATCCCCACGCCGGTGCACAACCTCCGCCCGGCCCGCGAGACCTGCGAGAAATGCCACTGGCCCGAGAAATTCCACGGCAACGTCGACATCACCTACGACCACTACCTGTCCAACCGCCGCAATGACGCCCACAGCATCCGCATGCTGATGCACGTGAATGCCGGCCGGCCCGGCGGTCCGATCGGCGGCATCCACTGGCACGTCAGCCCCGACAACCAGGTCGAATATTACGCCGCCGACGAGAAACGCCAGGACATCGTCTGGATGCGCGTGACCAACAAGAAGGACGGCACCAGCCGCATTTTCCGCAACGAGACCTTCAAGGGCGAGCCCCCCGCCGGCACGGTCCGCGAGATGGACTGCATGGACTGCCACAACCGCCCGGCCCACGTGTTCCCCACGGCCAACGACGCCGTCGAGCGGTCCATGGCCCACGGCACGCTCAGCACCAACCTGCCCAACATCAAGCGCACCGCGGTCCAGGCCATGCTGCAGGAGGACATCACGACCGGCGCCGAGGCCCCGGCGAAGATCGCCGACTTCCTCAAGTCGAAATACAAGGATCACGCGGACGTGCCCGCGGCCGTGGCCGAGGTCCAGAAGATCTACGCCGCGACCATCTTCCCCGAGCGCAAGGCCGACTGGCGCGTCTACCCGAACCACATCGGCCACAAGGACTGGCCCGGTTGCTTCCGCTGCCACGACGACAAGCACAAGACCGCGGCCGGTGAGACGGTGCGCGCCAGCGACTGCACCTCGTGCCACTCGATCCTGGCGCAGGGCAAGGGCGCCGACCTCGCCACCATCACCGCCAGCGGCCTCGAATTCAAGCACCCCGGTGGCGAATACGACGAGGAGCTGAAGTGCTACGACTGCCACAACGGCGGCATCCAGGGAAAATAGTCCGGACGAGAAGCGGCCATCAGCCAGGGCCCGGCTCAAAGTAGGGGCGTCGCTTGACGACGCCCCCCCCCCCCCCCCCCCCCCCGCCCCTACAATCCGGAGTCGGCGCGGACCCAAAATCCGCGCCGTTTTCATGTCCGGGCAAGAAACGCCCACCAGCCCGCAACGCATGCGGAGCATGGCTTGTCCCTTCCGGGCATACTGCGAGGTGAGGCAAACCATGATCGCAGACCCACTCCACATCCCCCGGCCGCTGCGCACCGCGCTGGCCTTGTTTCTGCTCAGCGCGGCCGGCCTGTTCGCGGCCGAAACGCCCGCCGAGGCCAAGCCTGTGCCGAACAGCGAGTGCATGGACTGCCACGAGGCCGAGTTCAAGGCGCGGAAGAAGGGCGGGCCCAAGGAGTGGGTCGGCGTGCGCCCCGAGCTCTTCGCCAAGTCCGTCCACGGCAAGCTCGATTGCATCGACTGCCACGACACCATCAAGGAGACACCCCACGATTCCAAGCTGCCCAAGGTCGACTGTGCCTCCTGCCATGAGAAGACGGCGAAGAAGCATGCCTTCCATCCGCGGCTCGCCCTGAGCCCCGTGCCCGCCGGCGAGGACACATCCTGCGCCGCCTGCCACGGCTCCCACGAAACGGTCGCCCTGAAGTCACCGGATTCCACCTTCGCCGGCCACAAGCAGGCCGAATCCTGTGGCCGCTGCCACGAGGCGGCGCGCAAGGACTACCTCGCCTCCGCCCATGCGGTCCAGCCGGGCACGGCCGGGCGGCCGACACCTGACTGCCTTTCCTGCCATAAGGAGAACATCGTCCGTCCCGCCTCGCCGGATCTGCTGGTCGAACTCAAGCTCAAGCAGGTGCAGCTCTGCGAATCCTGCCATGTCGGCCAGCCGGAGACCGCCGGCAAGCCCACCGTGGGCGCGCGGTTTGTCGCCTCGTTCGACCAGTCGGTGCACGGCGCCGCGCTGCAGGCCGGCAAGGCCGGGGCCGCCACCTGCATCGACTGCCACGGGGCCCATGCGATGAACCGGGCCGCCATCGCCAGCGCCACGGTCAACCGCCTGCACATCACCGAGACCTGCGCCAAGTGTCACGCCGACCAGGCCAGGGAATACGACACCAGCGTGCACGCCGTCGCCCTGCGGAAGGGCAACGCCGATTCCGCCGGCTGCACCAGCTGCCATGGCGAGCACGATATCAAGTTGCACACCGACCCGACCTCGCGGGTGCACAAGTCCAATCTCGCCCAACAGGTCTGCGCCGAGTGCCACGCCTCCGTGCGCCTCACGCGCCGCTACGGGCTGGCCAACGACACCTTCAAGACCTTCTCCGACAGCTACCACGGCCTCGCCGTCCGCGGCGGGGCGCTCGAGGTGGTGAACTGCGCGAGCTGCCATGGCGACCATGCCATCAAGTCGCAATACGACCCGACCTCCACCGTCCACAAGGCCAACCTCGCCCAGACCTGCGGCGAGTGCCACCCGGGGGCCAACACCCGGTTTGCCGTCGGCGCCGTCCATGCGAGCGAGGAGAAGCGCGGGGAATCCCCGTGGCTCTACTGGATCGCCAATTTCTATGTCATCCTGATCGTCGCGGTCGTCGGCGGGATGGTGGTGCACAACCTCCTCGATTTCCTGAAAAAGACGCGCCACAAGCTCGCCGTCCAGAAGGGCGAGGCGCTGGAACTGCACGTCGCGCACCGGCTCTACCTGCGCATGAACGTCAACGAGCGGCTGCAGCACGCCGTGCTGGTGATCAGCTTCACGCTGCTCGTCATCACCGGCTTCATGCTGCGTTATCCCGAGGCCTGGTGGGTGGTCGGCATCCGCCAGCTGAGCACGTCGGCCTTCGAGCTGCGGGGCCTCGTGCACCGCATCGCCAGCGTCGTCATGCTGGCCAGCGGCGTGTGGCATGTCTGCTACCTCGCGTTCACGGCCGCCGGCCGGACGCTCTTCCTCGAGATGCTGCCGCGCTGGCGCGACGTCACCGATCCGTGGGGCGTGCTCAAATACAACCTGGGCCTGGCCCCGGAGAAGCCGGCGTTCGGCCGCTTCTGCTATATCGAGAAGGCGGAATACTGGGCCATGGCCTGGGGCACCGCGCTGATGACCGTCACGGGCTTCATCCTGTGGTTCGACAACACCTCGATGGGCTACATCACCAAGCTCGGCTTCGACATCTCGCGCCTCGTCCACTTCTACGAGGCGATCCTCGCCACGCTCGCGATCATCGTCTGGCATTTCTACTTCGTGGTCTTCAACCCCGACGTCTATCCGATGAACCTGGCCTGGCTGACCGGCCGGATGTCCGAGGGCGAGATGATGGAGGAGCATCCCTTGCAACTGGAGGAGATGAAGGCCGCCGAGCGCGCCGCCGCCGAGACGGCCGTCGCCGCCGACCCGGCCAAGCCGCCGGGGGAGCCGACCGAACCCCCGCCGACCGGGGACGGATCCTAAGCCGGCCTCATGCAGTTGGATGGCCCTTCTCCACTGGAGAGCCGCGCACTAAATGGTGGAACCCGTCCTCCGGACGGGTTGTTGGACGCACGCCGAGGCAAACCGGTCACGGAGGACCGGTTCCACCCACAGCAAAAGCATGATCCCGGCTAAGCCAAGGTAGGGGCGCTTGCCCCCAAGCGCCCGGGCCGTTGAGGGCAACGGCCCCTACCGGGGAGGTTCACCTCTCCGCCACCCCCCTTTTGCCAATAAACGCCTACGGGCGCGCAAGGTCTGCGTAGTCGGCTACGCATATCTTGCCGTATACTGTGGCTAACATGAGACCCCCTTCGCCCAGTTATTCCCGGCCGGCATATCGGATCGCAGGCTTGTTCATCCTGCTGACCGGCTTTGCCCTGGCCGCGGAGACCCCGGTGGTCACCCCGCCGGTGCCCGCCCTGCCCAACAGCGAGTGCATGGATTGCCACGAAGCCGAGTTCAAGTCCCGCAAGAAGGGCCAGCCCAAGGAGTGGGTCGGCGTGCGCCCCGAAGCCTTCGCCAAATCGGTCCACGGCAAGCTTAACTGCGTCGACTGCCACAACACCCTCAAGGAGACCCCGCACGACTCCAAGCTGCCGCCGGCGCAGTGCGCCTCCTGCCACGAAAAGGCCGCCACCCAGTTCGGCACCAGCATCCACGGCATGAGCCAGAAGCTCGGCAACACCCAGGCGGCCTCGTGCGCCACCTGCCACGGCTCGCACGAGATGGTGCCGGTCAAGCAGGCCGATTCGCCCGTGTTCAAGCTGAACCTGCCGAAGACCTGCGGCACCTGCCACGATGACCCCAAGCTCGCCAAGGATTTCCGCATGGGCCAGACCGCCGCCGCCGAGCACTACCTCGACAGCATCCACGGCAAGGCGCTCGTGAAGATGGGCCTGATCGTCGCCCCGTCCTGCAACGACTGCCACGGCGTCCACGACATCAAGCGCAGCATCGACAAGGACTCGCACTCCAACCACGCCAACATCGCCAAGTCCTGCGGCAACTGCCACGTCGGCATCGAGGAGACCTACAACACCAGCGTGCACGGCCAGCTGCTCACCAAGGGTGACGGCAAGGGCCCGGTCTGCACCGACTGCCACAGCGCCCACGACATCGAGAAGCCCGCCACCGCGCACTTCAAGGGCCTGAGCGACCAGAGCTGCGGCAAGTGCCACGAGGACCGCCTCACCCACTACCGCGACACCTACCACGGCAAGGCCATGGCCCTCGGCCGGCCCAATGTCGCCTCGGATGTCGCCGCCTGCTACGACTGCCACGGCCACCACGACGTGTTCCCGGTCAGCGACCCGCGCTCGCGGTTGTCGAAGGACAACATCGTCAACACCTGCGCGCAGTGCCACGCCGGCGTCAACCAGCAGTTCACCACCTACCAGCCGCACGCCAACCCGCTCGACGGCGAGAATTATCCCATCCTGAACAAGGTCTTCCTGTTCATGACGGCGCTGTTGATCGGCACCTTCGGCTTCTTCGGGCTGCACACCCTCTTCTGGCTCTTCCGCTCGATCTACCTCTACCTGACCGACTCGAAGACCTTCCGCGAGGCCGTCATCAAGTCGAACACCGACGACGTCCAATACACGCGCTTCACCCCCTTCGAGCGCTTCCTGCACATGCTGGTGGTCACGAGCTTCCTGCTGCTGGTCATCACCGGCATGCCGCTGAAGTTCTACTATACGGAATGGGCCAAGGTGATCTTCAACCTCATCGGCGGGGCGGGGGTGGCGCGTTCGCTGCACCACTTCGGCGCCGTCATGACGTTCGGCTATTTCGCGCTTCACCTGGGCGAACTCGGCACCTCGCTCTGGCGGCGGCGCGGGGCGATCCGCCACCCCGAGACCGGCCGCATCGAGCTCAAGCGCTGCATCGACATCCTGTTCGGCCCGGACTCGATGGCGCCTTCGTTCCAGGACTGGCGCGACTTTGTCGCCCACAACCGCTGGTTCCTCGGCAAGGGCCCGCGGCCGCAGTTCGACCGCTGGACCTACTGGGAGCGCTTCGACTACCTCGCCGTCTTCTGGGGCGTCGCGATGATCGGCGTCTCGGGCCTGATCCTGTGGTTCCCGAAGTTCTTCACCACGTTCCTGCCGGGCTGGTCGATCAACATCGCCCAGGTGATCCACTCGGACGAGGCCCTGCTCGCCGCCGGCTTCATCTTCACCTTCCACTTCTTCAACACCCATTTCCGCATCGAGAAATTCCCGATGGACACCGTCATCTTCTCGGGCCGGATCTCGCACACGGAGATGCTGCACGAGCGGCGGCGCTGGTATGACCGCCTGGTCGCCACCGGCCGCCTGAAGGATTACGCCATCAAGGATGAATGGGAGGGTCGCAAGACGGTGATGAAGGCCGTGGGCTTCATGTTCTTCGGCACCGGCCTCATCCTCCTCGTGCTCATCGTCTACGCCATGGTTTCGCGCCTGGGCCACTAAGCCATGAAATTGGACCCTTCACGCATCGACACCGCTTCCGTAGGTCGGGGTTTATCCCTGACATCAGGATGCGGTGTCGGGCCTAAAGCCCGACCTACAATCCCGGCCGGCTCCTGACTTCGCCTTCCATGTTCGCCACGCCGCTCATTGATTCCGCCCTCATCAAGCTCTTCCGTTTCCGGACGAGGAAGTTCATGCACATGGAGGAGGCCGACGGCCAGGTGCCGCCGGCGCCCAAGGAGGGCGGTTGCTACCTCTACGTCCACATCCCGTTCTGCGAGGTGCTGTGCCCGTTCTGCTCGTTCCACCGGGTGCAGCACTGCCATGAACAGGCGACGCGTTACTTCACGGCGCTGCGGGCCGAGATCTGGCAATACCATCTGGCGGGCTTCAAGTTCGAGGGCGTCTACTTTGGCGGCGGCACGCCGACAATCGAGCCCGACGAGCTGATCGAGACCATCGGGCTGGTCCGCCGGCTCTTCGGGGTGAAGGAGGTCTCGGTCGAGACCAACCCCAAGGACCTCGAGCAGCCGCTGCTGGGCCGGCTGCAGGCGGCCGGGGTGACGCGGCTGTCGGTCGGGGTGCAGAGCTTCGACAACGACCTCCTGCACGAGATGGAGCGCTACGACAAGTATGGCAGCGGCGAGGAGACGGCCGCCCGCATCAAGGCCGCGGCGGGCATGTTCCCGACGCTCAACGTCGACCTGATCTTCAACCAGGCCCACCAGACCCGGGCCTCGCTCGAGCGCGACCTCGACATCTTCCTGTCCCTCGGCGCCAACCAGGTCTCCTGCTACCCGCTGATGACGGCCCCCACCGTCAAGCGCCGGATGGAAACCGCGATGGGCGTGCCGGACCGCCGCCGCCTGCGGCTGCTCTTCGGGGCCATCCAGCGGAAGCTGCTGCCGGAATTCACGGCCTCCTCCGCCTGGTGCTTCACCCGCCACGGGCACGGGACCGACGAATACATCGTGGCCTCGGAAAACTACGTCGGCGTGGGCAGCGGGGCCTTCAGCTACCTCGACGGCACGCTCTACTCCACGAGCTTCTCGCTGGTCGCCTACGAGAAGCGGATCAAGGAGGGTCTGACCGGCATCGTCACGCGCCACCAGCTGAGCGAGGGCGACACCATGCGGTATTCGCTGCTCACGCGGATGTTCGGCCTCGGGCTCGACCGCGAGTGGGCGCGCCGCCGGCACGGCCGGAAGTTCTTCTGGGTGCTCTGGGGCGAGCTGCGGACGCTCGAGCTGCTGCGCGCCGCCACCCGCACCAAGCGCGGCTGGCAACTGACGCCCCGCGGCATGTATTGGCTGATGCTGATGATGTCGGAATTCTTCGAGTCGGTGAACACCTACCGCGACGCCATGCGCGCCCACGTGCAGGCGGAGCTGGAGGCCGCCGGCAAGAAGGCGCTGCGCCCGGCCACGACCCAGCCGGTGCCGGTGTGCGGGTGAGGGGGTAGGGCGGGATCGCTGATCCCGCCTTCGTTCGATCACAACATCACGTT
>JAQSDJ010000096.1:35354-39222 GCA_029945855.1 Lacunisphaera sp. | reverse complement strand
AGCCGGCGGTGCGGGCGATGCTGTTGCGGAAGATGCCGGCGCCCGCGAGCCAGTGATTCTCCGTCACCCGCAGGACGCCGAGGCCGGGCGTGTTGTTCGTCAGGTTCTCCTGCGTCGTGTGTTCGTGCAGGCTGTAAAGCTGGAGCGACAGGTGCCACGTCGGCTCGGCGGCCGCCGCGGCGGTGGCCAGGAGAGCGGCGAGCAGGGCGAATCTCATGTGGCCACCCTGATGCGAAGCCGGTCGTCCGGCAACAATCATCCCAACGATACTTCAGCCGGACGCATGAAATTCAAAAACCACAGATGGACACAAATGAACACAGATACCTTGGATGATGCCGCCACGCAGGGGGAATCTGCGTCTATTTGGGTTTATCTGTGGTTGAATTGAATGCTTCCGGCTTAGCTCCCCGCCGGTCGGTCCGGAAACAGCTCGCGCAGGCCGGCCGCCGTGGCTGGCGCGACACCGCGCTCGGTGATCAGGCCGGTGATGAGGCGGGCCGGAGTGACGTCGAAGGCGGGATTGGCGGCGGGGCTGCCCTCGGGCGTGACGCGGATGGTGGCGAGGGCGCCACCGGCGGTCCGACCGGTGAGATGGGTGACCTCGGCGGGGGTGCGTTCCTCGATGGGGATTTCGCGCACGCCGTCGCGGACGGTCCAGTCGATGGAAGGCGAGGGCAGGGCGACGTAGAAGGGCACGCCATTATCGCGGGCCGCGAGGGCCTTCAGGTAGGTGCCGATCTTGTTGCACACGTCGCCGTCGGCCGTCGTGCGGTCGGTGCCGACGATGACGAGGTCGACCTGGCCGTGCTGCATGAGGTGTCCGCCGGCGTTATCGACGATGACCGTGTGCGGCACGCCGTGGTTGAGAAGTTCCCAGGCGGTGAGGCTGGCGCCCTGGTTGCGCGGCCGGGTCTCGTCGACCCAGACATGAACCTTCAGGCCGTCGTCGTGGGCCAGGTAGATGGGAGCGGTGGCGGTGCCCCAGTCGACGGTGGCGAGCCAGCCGGCGTTGCAATGGGTCAGGATGTTGAGCGGCTGGCCGGCGGGCTTGCGGGCGGCGAGGGCGCGGAGAATGGTCAGACCGGCCTCGCCGATGCCGCGGTTGATGGCGACATCCTCGTCGCAGATGCGGGCGGCGAGGCGCTGGGCGGCGGTGGCGCGCGTCGCGGCCGGCAGCGGTTGCAGCAATTCGAGCGCGCGATCCAGCGCCCAGCGGAGGTTGATGGCGGTCGGGCGCGTGGCCAGCAGCGTGGTGTGGGCGTGCCGCAGGCCGGCGTCGGAGGCATCGGCGCGCAGCGCCAGCCACAGGCCGTAGGCGGCCGTGGCGCCGATCAGCGGGGCGCCGCGGACGAGCATGGCGCGGATGGCGTGGGCGGCCTCGTCGAGGGTGGTCAGCCGCGCCGTGGCGAATTCATGCGGCAACCGCGTCTGGTCGATGATCTCGACGGATTCGCCATCGGCCCCGGGCCAGATGGTGCGCCAGTGTTTGCCTTGGACGTTCATGAAAAAGCCGGGCTCATCTGAGACCCGGCTTCGCAGAGGGGCAAAGGATTTCGCTCAGGCCAGCTTCACGCCGCGTGCTTGGGCGATGCGGAGGAGGGCGTCGGCCATGTCGGACGGGGTGACGGCGCACTCGATGCCGCATTCCTTGAAGATCGCAATCTTGGCGGCGGCGGTGTCCTCGGCTCCGCCGATGACGGCGCCGGCGTGTCCCATGCGGCGGCCGGCGGGGGCCGTGGCGCCGGCGATGAAGCCCGCGACGGGCTTTTGGCAGTTGGCCTTGATCCAGCGGGCGGCCTCGGCCTCGGCGTTGCCGCCGATCTCGCCGATCATGATGATGCCCCAGGTGTCGGGGTCGTCGTTGAACATCTTGAGGACGTCGAGGTGCGACGTGCCGTTGACCGGGTCGCCGCCGATGCCGACGGAGGTGGTCTGGCCGAGGCCCTTGGAGGTGAGCTGGAAGACGGCCTCGTAGGTGAGGGTGCCGGAGCGGGAGACGACGCCGACGTGGCCCTTCCGGTGAATGTAGCCGGGGGCGATGCCGATGCGGCAGCCGCCGGAGGAATCCGGGCCGGCGCCAGGCGTGACGATGCCGGGGCAGTTGGGGCCAATGAGGCGGGTCTTGCGGCCCAGCATGGCGCGCTTGACCTGGACCATGTCGCGGATGGGGATGCCCTCGGTGATGGCGACGCAGAGGTCGAGGTTGGCGTCGACGCCCTCGAGGATGGCGTCGGCGGCGAACGGCGGCGGGACGAACACGGCCGCGGCGGTCGCGCCGGTGGCGGCGACGGCGTCGCTGACGGTGTTGAAGATGGGGACCCGGTGCGCGCCGTGCTCGAAGAACTGGCCGCCCTTGCCGGGCGTGACGCCGGCGACGATCTGGGTGCCGTAGTCGAGGGAGAGCTTGGTGTGGCGGCCGCCGAACTCGCCGGTGATGCCCTGGACGAGGACTTTGGTCTTTTCGTTAACGATGATAGCCATGGGAGGAGGAAGTAGTGAGTAGCGGGTAGCGGGTAGTGAGTAGGGAAAGTCAGTAGCGAGTAGCGGGTAGTGGGTAGCGAGTAGAAGAAGAGTCGTGCATTAGGGCTGGGTTTCTTTGGATGCTCACTACTCGCTACTCGATGCTCGCTACGGCTGGTGGCTCACGCCACCAGCTTCACGATCTTTTGCGCGGCGTCGGCCATGGTGGTGGCGGACTCGATCTTGAGGCCGGACTCGGCGAGGGTCTTCTTGCCGGCGACGACGTTGTTGCCCTCGAGGCGGACGACGAGGGGGATCTTGAGGCCGAGGTCGCGGGCGGCGGCGACGACGCCGATGGCGATCGTGTTGCAGTCCATGATGCCGCCGAAGATGTTGACGAGGATGCCCTTCACGTTCGGGTCGGTGAGGATGATCTTGAAGGCGGCCTGGACCTGGTCCTTCGAGGCGCCGCCGCCGACGTCGAGGAAGTTGGCCGGGCTGCCGCCGTAGTGCTTGATGATGTCCATCGTGCTCATGGCGAGCCCGGCGCCGTTGACGAGGCAGGCGATGTTGCCGTCGAGCGCGATGTAGGAGAGGTTGAACTTCGAGGCCTCGATCTCCTTGGAATCCTCCTCGTTCAGGTCGCGCAGGGCGACGATGTCGGGATGGCGGAAGAGGGAATTGTCGTCGAAGGAGACTTTGGCGTCGAGGGCGAGGACCTGGTTGTCCGTCGTGGTGATGAGCGGGTTGACCTCGACCATGGCGGCGTCGGTCGCCCAATACATCTGGTAGAGGGCGGTGATGAGCTTGACGGCGTTCTTGAAGACGTCGCCGCTGAAGCCGAGGCGGAAGGCGAGTTCGCGGGCCTGGTAGCCCTGGAGCCCCATCGCGGGATCGACGTGGATCTTGAAGATCTTCTCGGGCGACTCGTGGGCGACCTTCTCGATCTCGACGCCGCCCTCGGTGGAGGCGACGATGACGGGGCGGGAGCTGACGCGGTCGAGGAGGATGGCCAGGTAATACTCCTTCTTGATGTCGCAGGCCTGGGTGAAATAGACGGTCTGCACCTTGCGGCCGGCGGGGCCGGTCTGGGCGGTGACGAGGGTGTTGTTGAACATCTTGCCGGCGAGCTCGAGGGCCTCGGCCTTGGTCTTGGCGAACTTGACGCCCCCCTTGAAGCCGTCGGTGAAGGTGCCCTTGCCGCGCCCGCCGGCGTGGATCTGGGACTTCACGATGATGGGGCCCTCATGGCCGAGGGTCGCGAGGGCGGACTCGAATTCGGCGGGGGTGCGGGCGGCGACACCCCGGGGGGTCGCGACGCCGAATTTCTCGAACAGGGACTTGGCCTGATACTCGTGGATATTCATGGAAAGAGGGGGTTATCAATAGCCAGAAGCCCGGCCGA
>JAQSDJ010000096.1:0-35344 GCA_029945855.1 Lacunisphaera sp. | reverse complement strand
ACGATGTGCCCGGTGATCAGAGTCTCGGAGGTGGCCTTATAAGGGGCAGGGCGCACCAGCCTACGCCAAGCCTAAAGCTCGCCCGGGTGCCGGGCATGCTCAGGGGTTGCGTTGTTTTCGCGGGCGCACATGCTGACCGCCCTATGCAATCGCACGAATTGCTCAAGGAGGTCCTGAAGAAGACCAGCGCGAAACAGATTTCCGCGGACATGGGCCTGTCCCTGTCCCTCATCTACAAGTGGGCCGAACCGCCGGACGACGGCTCGGCGAGCGGGGCCTATAATCCTCTCGACCGCATCGAGCAGCTGCTGCGCATCACCAACGACGAGCGCATCGCCCAGTGGGTCTGCGAGCGTTCCGGGGGCTTCTTCATTCACAACCCGAAGGCCAAGCCGCATCCCTACCAGCTCATCCCGTCGACCAACAGCATCGTGCAGGAATTCGCGGACATGCTCGGGGTCATCGCGGTGGCTGCGGCGGACAACCAGATCACCAAGGAGGAGGCGAAGGCCATCCGCCGCCGCTGGGAGGACTTGAAATCCGTGACGGAAGGCTTCGTGCGCAACGGGGAGGAAGGCAATTTCGCCGCGCTCAAGGCCGGCGCCGAGTCCCGCCCGGCGATGACGTGAGACGCGGCGCGCCCGACCCAGGGGCGTGTCTACAACACCGCCTACGAAATTATTAAACCGCGCTAATATTACTCTGTCAGGTTGTGGACAGAACAGGCGGGTGGGCCGGCAGATCCCTCTGCCGACAGGGACGACGCGAGGTGCGACCGTTAACCAAAGCGGGCACAGGGACGTGCCCGCCCACCAGAAGATCAACGTTACAGAGTAATACTAGTGGGCGGACGCCGGCAGGTGCAGCTCGAGGAAGGCGTTCTGCTCCGCGGCCAGCTCCTGCAGGCCGGTCTTGGCGAGGGCCAGCAGCTGCTCGAGCTGCTCGTGGGAAAAGGTGGATTCCTCGCCGCTGCTCTGCACCTCGACGAACTGGCCGCGGCCGGTCATGACCACGTTGGCGTCGACCTCGGCGTCCCGGTCCTCGAGGTAGTTCAAATCAAGCAGCGCCTCGCCGTTGCACAGGCCGACGCTGACGGCGGCGACGGAATCAGTGAGGGGGTTCTCGGTGATCTTCTTCGCGTCGAGCAGCCGCTGGATGGCGAGGCGGGCGGCGAGGTAGGCGCCGGTGATGGCGGCGGTGCGGGTGCCGCCGTCGGCCTGGAGGACGTCGCAGTCGATCCAGAGGGTGTGTTCGCCGAGTTTCGAGAGGTCGAGCACGGCGCGGAGGGAGCGGCCGATGAGGCGCTGGATCTCGACGGTGCGGCCGTCGATCCTGCCCTTGGCGATGTCGCGTGGCTTCCGGTCGAGCGTGCTGTAGGGCAGCATGGAATACTCGGCGGTGAGCCAGCCGCCCTTGACGCCCTGCTGCTTCATCCAGGAGGGAACCTTGGCCTCGATGGTGGCGGCGCAGATGACGCGGGTGTTACCAAACCCGATGAGCACGGAGCCCGAGGCATGGGGCGCGATGTTGGCCTCGAAGGAAAGGGGGCGAAGCTGGCTGGCAGTGCGAAGGTCGAGGCGGGGCACGGGGAGGTGGGTTGGCGGGGCGGGAAAACGCGGGAAAGGGAGCGGGCGGGCGCCCGGTCATTCCTTGTCGCCGGTCAATTCGTCGTCCGTATCCGGCAGGTCGAAGGGCGACTGGGTGGTCGAGATCTTGTGGGTGGTCGCCTTGGGCGCCTTGGGCTCGGCCATGTGGGCGATGAGCCGGTCGTTGAAGGTCTTGGCCGGGTCGTGCCCCATGTTCTTGAGTGCCTGGACGAGCGCGGCGACCTCGACGAGGCGCGCGATGTCGCGGCCGGGCCGGACGTAGAACTCGATGTGCGGCACGCGGACGCCGAGGATGTCGTAATAATTCTCCTCGAGGCCGGTGCGCTCCTCGACGACGTCGGGCGACCATTCGCGGAGGGAGACGACGAGGTCGATGCGTTTCTCCAGGCGGATGCTCTTCACGCCGAACATGTCGGCGATGTTGATGATGCCGATGCCGCGGCACTCCATGTAGCCGCGGTTGAGCGGGCGGGCGCTGGCGGAGAGCTCGCGTTCGTCGAGCAGCTTGATGCAGGTGAGGTCGTCGGCGACGAGCGAGTGGCCGCGCTCGATGAGGGCGAGGGCGCACTCGGACTTGCCGATGCCGCTGTCGCCGCGGATCAGCACGCCGATGCCCTTGATGTCGAGGGTGGTGGCGTGCTCGGTGGCGGAGGGGGCGAACTCGTTGTCGATGCACAGCGTGGCGGCGTTCACGAAGTTCATCGTGATCATCGGCGTGCGGAAGATGGGCAGCTTCATCTCCGCGGAGACGGCCAGCATCGGGTGGGTGGCGACGTAGTTGCGGGTGAGGACGATGCCCGGGATGCCGCGGCGGGTCATCTCGCCGAAGATCTCGATCTGCTGGCGCTGGCTGAGCGTCTTGAGGAAGGTCATCTCGGCGGCGCCGAAGACCTGCAGGCGTTTGTTGGCGAAATATTTGAAGAAGCCGGTCAGGGCCAGCGACGGGCGGTTGATCGAGCCCTCGCGGATGAGCCGGTGCAGGCCGGCCTCGCCGGTCACAAGCTCGAGCTGCAGCTTCTCGCGGTAGGTCTCGAAGAAATGCGCGACGGTGATCCCGTGGATGGCTTTGGTGGGCATGGGACGTGGAGTAGTGAGTAGTGGGTAGCGAGTAGTGAGTAGTGGAAGAAACTACGGCCAACAAGCTCCTACTCGCTACTCACTACTCGCTAGCCGCTACTAGAGGTTGAAATCCTTGCCGAGGTAGAGTTCGCGGGCCTGTTCGTCGTTGATGAGGAAGTCGCCGGAGCCCTCGGTCATGACCTTGCCCTGGTGGATGATGTAGCCACGGTCGACGATGCGCAGGGTCTCGCGGACGTTGTGGTCGGTGATGAGCACGCCGATGCCGCGCTGCTTGAGCTCGAGGATGATCTTCTGCACCTCGGCGACGGAGATGGGGTCGACGCCGGCGAACGGCTCGTCCATGAGCAGGAAACGCGGACGCGTGACAAGGGCGCGGGCGATCTCGAGGCGGCGGCGCTCGCCGCCGGACAGGGTGTAGGCTTTTTGCTTGGCGAGGTGGCCGATGCTCAGCTCGGCCAGGTGGTGGGCGACGAGCCGGGGCCGCTCCGCGGACTTGACGGGCAGGGTCTCGACGATGGCGAGGATGTTCTCCTCGACGGTGAGCTTGCGGAAGATCGAGGCCTCCTGCGGGAGGTAGCCGACGCCGAGCCGGGCGCGGCGGTGCATGCGCAGGGCGGTGGCGTCCTGGCCGTTGATGATGACGCGGCCCGAGGTCACGGGCACGAGCCCGACGACCATGTAGAACGTGGTGGTCTTGCCCGCGCCGTTGGGGCCGAGCAGGCCGACGATCTCGCCGGCGCCGACGCGGAGGTTGACGCCGTTCACGACCGCGCGCTGGCCATAGACCTTGACCAGGCCCTCGGTGCGGATCTCCGAAAGGGGTTCCATGTTCAAGGCTGCTTCGGCTGCCCGGCCGGAGGCGCGGCCGGTTTGGCCGGTTCCTTGTCGAAACCGAGGTCCTTGATGCCGGGCAAAATGATGCGGGACGGGGCGCCCTCGGCGCCCTCGATCACGGCCCGGCGCTCGCCGCGGTAAAGCACCATGCGCGGGCCCGTGGCGGTGGCGCCGTTGGCCAGGTCCTTCACCACCGGGTTGTCGGTGAGGATGATCTTGTCATCATCGGGCAGCACCTCGGCGCGGCCGCAGGCAGCCTCGCGGTCGGACTGGACGATGTGCACGCTGCCCGTGGCGATGAGCGACTTGAAGCGGCCGAGCTTGCCGATGGTGGCGGCGGGGTCGCCCTTGCGGGTGGTGACGACCTCAAGCCGGTCGCAGGTGAGCTTCAGGTTGGTGCCGGTCACGATGACCTTCTTGGTGAAGACGAAGGTGGTCTGCGTGTCGGTGCTGCGCATTTCCAGCTGTTCGCTGTCGATGACGGTGGGCTGGACCTCCTGGGCGGCGGCGATCGCCGGCAGGCAGGTGGCGGCCAGCAACAGGGTGGCGAGGCGGAGAGATTTCATTTCAGGAAGTCCGTGAGTTCGGCCCGGAAGGTTACGTGCACGTTTTGCTTAATGGAAATCCTATTCTCCTTGCTCCCCTTGTCGTGGGTGAAGCGCCAGTCGGAGCCGCTGGCCTCAAACTCGTCGTTGATGACGCGGATGGTGTCGGGGCCGGTGACGAGCGCCTCCTCCGGCTGCACCCGGGCGGCGGGGCTAAGGATCATGGTGTCGATCTTGTCGTCGGCCGTGCCGGTGAAGAGGGTGAGGGTCAGCCCGACGATATCGATCTGGTTCTGGCCGGTGATCCGCGCCTCCGAGCCCCGCACCAGCCACGAGCGATAGCCGTCCGCGGTGAAGGTGGGCAGGCGGAAGTTGATGATGGGCCGGTCGGCGGAGACCTGGGTCGTGGACGGGGCGGCGAGGGCCACCACGGGCAGGAGCAGGAGGAGCAATTTCTTGGGCAAGGGCATCACGCGGGGATCATTGACCGCGGCCGGCCAGGATATGTTCACACACTTCGCGCACGGCCCCGTGGCCGGCGGCGCGGGCGGGCACCCAGTCGGCGGCCTTGAGCGCGGCGGGCATCGAGCCGGCGGGGGCGACGCCGAGGCCGGCCCAGGTGATGGCGGGGGCGTCGATGTCGTCGTCGCCCATGTAGCAGACCTGGGCGGCGGCCAGCCCGAGCTGGCTGGCCAGTTCCTGCAGCGCCCTGAGCTTGTCGGTGCGGCCCTGGATGACGTACGGCACGCGGAGTTCGTTGGCCCGCGCCGTGGTGGCGCCGGAGGCGCGGCCGGAGATCCACGCCACCGCGACGCCGGCCTGGTGCAGGCGCACGATACCCATGCCGTCGAGGATGGAGAAGTTCTTGGTCTCGGCGCCGTCGCTGGAGATCGCCCCGGTGCCGTCGGTCAGCACGCCGTCGACGTCCATCGCGAACAGCCGGAGGGCGGCCCAGCGGGACTTGGAGATTCTGGCGGATCGGCGGGACATGGTGCGTAGGCCAGATTCCTCGCTGCGCTCGGAATGACAAGAATGAAGCTACCCCATCCACGCCACGAGGGCGTCCACGATCTTGTCGCGGCTCGGGCGGTAGACGGCCTCGAGTTCGGGGGCGAAGGGGACGGGCACGTCGAGCGAGGCGATGCGTAGCGGGGCGGCTTTCAGCTGGCGGAAATGCTCCTCGGTCAGCCGCGCGACGAGCTCGGCGCCGAAACCGTGGGTGCGGCGGCCCTCGTGGATGACCACCAGCCGGCCGGTGCGGGCCAGGGAGGCCTTGATCGCGGCGAGGTTGAGCGGGGCCAGGGCGCGGAGGTCGAACAGGTCGAAGGTTTTTTCGTATTCCCCCGCGAGGTAATCGCAGGCCTCGCCGGCGAGCAGCACCATCTCGCCGTAGGTGACGACGGTGGCGAAATCGCCGCGGCGCAGGTGGGCGGGCGACCAGACATCGCGGTAGGCCGGATCCCATTGCACGGTGTGCTTGCCGCGGCGGTAGAGCGCCTTGTGCTCGAAGAGGATGACGGGGTTGTCGTCCTCGTAGGCCGCGAGCAGGGCGTTGAACGCGTCCTGCGGATTCGACGGATAAAGCGCCTTGAGGCCGGGGAAGGAAAGGAAGGCCGACTCCATCTCCTGCGAATGGAACGAGCCGAAGGTCAGGCCGCCGCCGCAGGGAAAACGGAACACGACCGGGCATTTCTGGCCGGCGCGGAAATGGTAGGTGGCGGCGTTGAGCACGATCTGCGTCGTGGCGTCGGTGGCAAAGTCGGCGAACTGAAACTCCTCGATGGCGCGGTGGCCGTTGACGGCGAGGCCGAGCGCATAGCCGGTGCTGGCGGACTCGCAGAGGGGCGTGCTGAAGACGCGCGGGCGGCCGAACTCGGCGACGAGGCCCTCGGTGACCTTGAACGCGCCGCCGTAGGTCCCGATGTCCTGGCCGAGCACGACGGACTCGAGGCGCTCGGTGAGGATCTTGCGCAGGCCGAGGTTGAGCGCCTGCGCCATCGTGACGTTTTCAACCTTTTCCTCCTGGTTGTTGATGGAACCGACCGCCGGGATCCAATGCTTCGGCGGCGCCACGGGGGCGAAGACCTCCGCGGTCAGGTCCGCGGGTGAGACCGGCGGCAGGGCCATCGCGGCCTTGATGGTCGCCTCGACGAAGTCGTGCACCGTGGCGTCGATGGCGTCGAGTTGCGGGCCGTGGCCGGCGGCGGCGAGGTGGGCGCGGAACCTGGGCAGCGGGTCCTCCGCGAGGATCTCCTCGGCCTCGCCGGGCTCCATGTAGTCGCAGGTGTCATAGGCGGCGTGGCCGCGCAGGCGGAAGGTGTGCGCCTCGATCACGACCGGGCGGCATTCCTTGCGGACCTGTTCGACCGCCCGGCCGAGGGTCGCCAGAACCTGCGCCGGGTCGCTGCAATCCATCGCAAAGCCCTCGATGCCGTAGCCCTTGGCGCGTTCGAAGAGGGTGGATGAGAGGAACTGCTCGTGGACGGGCGTCGAGTAGGCGTATTGGTTGTTCTCGATGATGAAGACCACCGGGGCTGAGAGCACGGCGGCGAGGTTGAGCGACTCGTGGACGTCGCCGGTGCTCGAGGAACCATCGCCGAAAAACGCGAAGCCGACGGCGGGCCGGCCCAGGCGGCGCTGCGAGTCGGTGGCGCCGACGACGTTCGAGAGCATGATCCCGAGGTGGGAGATCATCGGCAGGCTGCGGTTGGCCGGATCGCCGTGGTGAATGTTGCCCTCGCGCGCCTTGGTCGGGCTGCCGCTGTTGGCGAAATACTGGCAGAGGTGGTCGCCAAGGTGGCCGCTCCAGATGAGGTGGCCGCCGAAGCCGCGGTGCGAAAACGATATGACATCGACCGCCTTGTCGGCCAGCAGGGCGAGCGGGACGATGAGGGCCTCGTTGCCCTGGCCGCCGGTGACCGTGCCGCGGATCAGGCCCTGGCGGAAGAGGTCGAGGATGCGGTTGTCACCCGTGCGGGCGAGCTGCATCCAGGCGTAGGTGCGCAGCAAGGCCTCGGGCTGGCCCAATGCGGAGGTCCGTAGGTCCCGGTGCGTGAACAACCCCGGGGTGGGGGGGAACTTCAGTCAGGCGGAAGCTGCCGGCCGGCCGCAGGGGCTACCAGTCAAAAAGTTTCGGCTGGTCCGGCCGGCCCGCCAATTGATGCCTTTGGGGTAAGAGGCTATACGCATCGATTCACGCGTTTGTAAATGACCGCATGGTAGGTCGGGCTTTACGCCCGACACGTCGGGGATAAACCCTGACCTAAAATACAAGCCGCAGCCGGATCGATCTTCGGCGAGGCTCTAACTGCTGCCGGATTGATCAGGCAACGGCCCGGAGGAAATCCTCCGCCACGGCGAAGTCGGCGGGGACTAGCCCATGGCTGGCCACGCGGGTGTGCGGCGTCACGTCGGCCCCGGCCCGGCGCAGGAGGTCCGTGAGGCGCCGCGGGTGATCCGGGGGCACGATGGGATCCAGGTTGCCAGAGGAAAGGAGCACGCGCCGGCCGCGGAGGTCGGGCAACGTGGCCGGCTCGAGGACAACCATCGGTCGCAGCAACACGGCGGCGCCGAGGGTTTCCGGGCGCAGCAGCAGGAGGGTGGCTGCGATGTTGGCGCCGTTGGAGAATCCCACGGCGGTGAGGCGGGCCGGATCGAAACGGTATTGCTGCGCGGCCGCGGTGATGAAATCCGCCAGCGCGTGGGTGCGACGGGTCACCTCGGCGGGATCGAAGACGCCCTCGGCCAGGCGGGCGAAGAAGCGCCGGGCGCCGTGTTCGCTCACGTTGCCGCGCGGGCTTAGCAACGCCGAGCCCGGCGAGAGCTTCCGGCCGAGCGGGATCAGGTCGTTCTCGTCGCCGCCCGTGCCGTGCAGCAGCAGCAGCGGCGGGGCGGACGGTTTGGTGCCGGGTTCGAAACGGTGATGATAGGAGAGGGTGGGCATGGAGGAAATCATTCTCGTTCTCATAATCGTTCCTCGTTCTCCATGAATTACTCAGAGAGAACGATCACGAGAACGAGGAACGAGAATGATCAGTTGAGTTTCGGCAGCGCCGCTTCGATCTCGGCGCGGTGCGGTTCGAGGTGCGGCGGCAGACCAAGGATGGTGCCGAGTTGTTCCAGCGGTTCGTCGATGGCGAAGCCGGGACCGTCGGTCGCGATCTCAAAGAGCACGCCGGCGGGCTCGCGGTAGTAGATCGACTTGAAGTAGGCGCGGTCGATGACCGGGCTGACCTGCAGCCCGCTTTGCCGCAGGATCTCGCGCGCGGAATTTTCCTGCGCGGCATCCGTGACACGAAAGGCGACGTGATGGATCGTGCCCGCGCCGTTCAAACCGCGCGGCAAGGCGGGGTCGGTCAGCAGGTCGACGTAGGTGCCCGGACCGCCTTGGGCGGCGGTGTAGCGGACGCGATGGCCGGACTGGCCGGCGAGCCGGTAGCCCATGGTTTCGGTGAGCACGGCGGCGGTGGCGGTCGCGGCCGTGAGCGCCAGCGTGGAGCTGTGGAAACCGCGGAGGGCAAACCCTGCCGGCACATCCTGGGCCGGGGCGGGCGGGCGCGAATCGGTTTCGGACGTGGCGACCAACTCCAGCAGCAGGCCATCGGGATCCGCGAAGGGGAGGACCTGGTCGTTGAAGCGGGATTCGATGGGCTGCTGCTTCACGGCCAGCCTGGTGAAACGCTTCTGCCAGAAGGGCAGGGAGCCGGCTGGGACCGAGAAGGCGGTGGCATAGGCCTGGCCCGTGCCGGGACGACCGCGCCGCAGGCCGGCCCAAGGAAAGAAGGTCAAGATGGTGCCGGGTGAGGCGGCATAATCACCGTAGTAAAGGTGGTAGGTGCCGGGATCGTCTTGGTTGACGGACTTCTTCACGAAACGCAGTCCGAGGACGCGGGTGTAGAAATCGAGGTTCTGATGCGGGTCAGAGGCGATGGCGGTGATGTGGTGGAGTCCGGTGACTTGTGCTTTCATAAGCTTTGATGTTAAAGGATAGGGAATAAAAGAAGTCCTCAGCCGCGGAGGCCGATTTTTTTGCAGAGACGGCTGATATCGAGGAGTTCGGTGGAGGACAATGCACCCATCTCGCGGGTAATGTTGGCCACGACCTTGGGGAAAAGCGCGGCGATGAACGCCTGGCCTTTCTCGGTGAGCTTTACCACGACGTAGCGCCGGTCGGCCGGATCGCGCTCGCGGATGACATAGCCGGCTTTCTCCAGGTTATCGACGACCAGGGTCAGGTTGCCTCCGCTCTTGAGCAATTTTTCGGCGAGCTCGCTTTGGCACAGGGGCCCGATGTGGTGCAAGGCCTCGAGGACACCAAACTGCGTTACGGTCAGGTTGGAAGGCAGGACCGCGTGAACCCGGACAGAAACCGTCTCAGACGCGCGCTGTAGCTTGATGAAAGCATTGAGCGCGTGGATCTCTTCGATGGTGCCGCGGTGTCTAGTTCCCATGGGACCAGAGATTGCTTATGAATGCTTTCATGTCAAAGCATAATCAAGTCCGATCGTATAGCTCAACCTAACCCATTGTTAGCAATCGATTTTCTGAATCCGCGCCAGATGTCTTCCGCCTTCAAAGTCTGTTGCCAGCCAGACCCGGACGATCTTAATGGCTTCATCCTCGGAGATGGTGCGCTGGCCGAGGGAAAGGCAGTTACCATCGTTGTGCGACCGGTTCCAGATGGCGACTTGTTCATTCCAGCAAAGACCGCAGCGAACGCCCTTTACCCGGTTGGCGACAATGGCTTCGCCGTTGCCCGAGCCGCCCAGGACGATGCCGCGCTCGGCTTCGCCCCGCGCCACGGCTTCGGCCACCGGGCGGATAAAGTCCGGATAATCGCAGGGGGCGTCGGAGTTGGTGCCGTGATCGCGCACGGTGTGGCCATCGGCGAGGAGCATGGCCTTGATCTCCTCCTTGTAGGCGAAGCCGGCGTGGTCGGAACCGATGGCGATGTTGAATTTTTTCATGAAGGTATGGGCGAAACGAACCCCGCGGGGTTGCGGCTGTCGTTATTCCGGCCACCCTGATGCTCAGCAAACAAAATTCCACCATGCGCCTGCTCTCCCTCCTGCTGGTCGTCGCCCTGCTGGGCGGCTGCACTGCCACGCCCGACTCCCGCATCGCGAACAATCGCGCGACCTTCGATCAACTGCCCGTCGAGGCGCAGCAGAAGATCCGCGCCGGCCAGGTCGAGGTGGGCTTTACGCCGGAGATGGTGCGGTTGTCTCTGGGTGAACCCGACCGCGTGTTCATCCGCCAAAGCGACCGGGGCGACACCGAGGTCTGGGGTTATCGCACCCGGGGCCCGCGTTTCAGCATCGGCATCGGCGTGGGCACGTTCGGCCGGCATTCCGCGGTGGGCGGCGGCCTGGGTGTGTCCACCGGCGGCTACGATCCCGAGGAAAAAGTCCGCGTGGAATTCCGTGAGGGGAAGGTGACCGCGGTCGACACGCTGAAGCGGTAGGAGGCTCGGATTCCGTAATGTAGGGCTGCCGCTTGTCGGCAGGCCAGGCTCGGTCCGGCGACGAGCGCCGACCCTACAATCAGATCCCGTCGACCACCCGGAGGAAGGCCGCGGTGTCGGCGAAATCCTCGAACACCGCCGTCGGCGCGTGGGCCTGCAGTTCCGCCACGGAGTATTTACCGGTCGCGACGGCGATCGTCTTCGCGCCGATCACCTTGCCGCACTCGATGTCGTGCGGTGTGTCGCCGATGATGAAGGTGTCGGCGGGGGGGAATTCCACCGCGTGTTGCTCCTTCGCCCGGCGCAGGGCGTGCGGTCCGAGGTCGTTGCGCTGGGGGCTGTCGTCGGCAAAGGCGCCAAACTCGAAGTAATGCCAGACCTTATAGTGCGTGAGCTTGAATTCCGCGCCGCGCCGCAGGTTGCCGGTCAGCAGGCCTTGGGCGACGTCCTTCCGGTGATGCAGGGTCTCCAACAGTTCGAAGACACCCGGCAGGACCCGGCCCTGCGGACCGTCGCGGAGTTCCGTCGGGAGCATTTCCAGGTAAGCCTCGAGATAAGCGTGGGCGTTCTGCGGGGTGTCCGGCAGGCCGACACGCTGGAAGACCGCGCCCGTGATCCAGCTGTCGGTGCGCCCGGCCCAGTCGATCTGGCGCAGGTCGCAGGTGACGCCGAAGCGTTTCGTCAGGGCCAGTTCCATGGCGCGCACGCCGGCGCCGTGCGAGACGATGAGGGTGCCGTCGATGTCCCAGAGGATGAGTTTTTTGGCGGAAGTCTTTTTAGCCACGGATGACACCGATGGACGCGGATACCCGGCCGGGCGGCAAGAGAAGAATCGGCGGCGTCATTCCGCCTCGGCGGTGGCGGTGGTGGCGCTGCGGAAGGACGTGTAGACCGTGCCCCCGAGGATCAGCGCGGCGCCGATGAATTCGTGCGGGCTGAAGCGCTCGCCGAAAAACATCATGCCGCCGAGGGCGATGCCCAGCGGCACCAGCATCTGGATGAGCGAGCCCTCGGCGACGGGCAGGTCGCGGAAGGCGCGCGTCATGGCGAGTTGCCCGATGCCGGCGGTCACGCCGGCGATGAACAGCACGGCCCAGGCAGCGGCGGACACGGGATGCCAGGTGAGCACCGCGGGCACGGCGCAGATGATGAGGCCATAGACGCACTGCGCGGAAAAGATCGTCGAGGTGTGCTCGGTGTCGTGCAGCTGGCGGATGGTGACAACCACGTAGGCGGAGAGCAGGGCGCCAACAAAGGCGAGCAGGTCGTAGGGTCCGGGATGGGCCGTGGTGGAAAAGACATTGGTCAGCAGGCCGAGTCCGGCCAGCGCCGCCACGCCGCCGATCAGGACGCCCGGCCGGAGCTTTTCCCGGAGCATCCAGGCCGCCAGCAGCGCGCCCCAGATCACATAGGTGTTGCCGATGAAGGTGGCGCGGCCGGCGCCGAGCTTCACCACGGCGAGGTAGGTAAGGTAGACCCCGATGCCGCCGACCACGCCGCGCTCGATGAGCTTGCGGCTGCGGATGAGGTGGACCGGCTGGAACTCTTTCCAGTATACCGCGCTGATCAGGCCGAGCCCGACGACGAAACGCGCGCACGAGACCAGCCAGATGTTCGCATAGCCCATCTCCCCCAGCGCGCGCACGAGCAGGACATTGGCCGTGAACGATGCGGCGGAGAGCAGCATCAGGAAGACGGCGCGGCGGTGAGTGAGCTGGGCGAGCATGCGGGTGGACAAAACACCTTGCGGGGGAGGTTGCGGTCAAGGCCTGTCGGGCTGTGCGCCACGTTATTACGGGGCGTGTATCGTCAGGTAAGCCCGGCGCAGGCCGGCCGGCGGAAGTTTTTGGCCTGTATGGATGCGGGAAGGGCCTTATGCCCCGACACTTCGCCGTCTGCGCCTGAAGTCGGGGCATAAAGCCCTGCCCCCACCAGTAAATACCGGCCGGGTAGAATTGCCATCTTGGCTGTCCTTACAGCGCGTGGATAGCCGATTTGCTCACGGCCAACCCAGCTTCCTTGAGGGCTTCGCTCATCGTGGGGTGGGCGTGGATCGTGCGGCCGAGGTCCTCGGCGCTGCCGCCATATTCCATGTGCGTGACGATTTCGGAAATGAGCTCGCCGGCGTTGGCGCCGAGGATCTGGGCGCCGAGGATCTTGTCGGTCTTGGCGTCGGCGATGATCTTGACGTAGCCGTCGGTGGCGTCGGCGGCGATGGCGCGGCCGTTGGCGGCAAAGTTGAAGCGGCCGACATTGACGGCGCGGCCGGCGGCCTTGGCGGCGTCTTCGCCGAGGCCGACGCCGGCGACCTCGGGGTGCGTGTAGACGATGGCGGGCACCAGGTCCCAGTTGATGTGGCCGGCTTTTCCCGCGATCCATTCGGCGACGGCGGCGCCGTCCTCCTCGGCCTTGTGCGCGAGCATCGGGCCCGCGACGACGTCGCCGATAGCCCAGATATTTTTCGCGGTCGTGCGGAGGTGGGCGTCGACCTTGACGCGGTTCTTCTCGTCGAGTTCGACGCCGGCCTTTTCCAGGCCGAGATGGTCGGTGTAGGGGCGCCGGCCGACGGCGACGAGAACCTTGTCGGCCTCGAATTCCAGTTTCTGGCCGTCGCGTTCGGCAAGCAATTTCCCGTAGGGGCGCGGCTTGTCCGCGCCCGCGTGGGCGTCGTCAAGCGACGCCCTTACGAACCCGGTGACCTTGGCGCCGACTTCGATTTTGAGACCCTGCTTCGTGAGCAGGCGGGTGAAGTTGCGGACGATGTCGTCGTCGTAGGCGGCGATGATCTTTGGCAGGAACTCGACGACGGTAACGTCGGCGCCGAGGCGCGACCAGACGGAGCCGAGCTCAAGGCCGATGGCGCCGCCGCCGACCACGACGAGTTTTTTCGGTACGGACGGGAAGGCGATGGCGTGGTCGCTGGAGACGACGGTCGTGCCGTCGAACTTCATGAACGGCAGCTCGACGGGGGCGGAGCCGGTGGCGATGACGATGTGTTTGGCGGTGAGGCGCTGAGGGCCGTTGGGGGCAACGGCCCCTACCTCGATCTCGGTGGGCGAAATAAACTTCGCCTCGCCGGTGAGGACGGTGATCTTGCGGGCCTTGGCGAGGAGGGCCAGGCCGCCGACGTTTTTGGCGACGACCGCGTCCTTGCGCTTCAGCAGCGTCGGCAGGTCGACCTCGACGGAGCCGAGCCTGATGCCGTGGGCGGCGGCGTGCTTCTGGGCGAAGGCGAAGTGCTCGGAGGAGTGGAGGAGGGCCTTGCTCGGGATGCAGCCGACGTTGAGGCAGGTGCCGCCGAGGGTGGGGCGCTTGTCGACGAGGGCGACCTTGAGGCCGAGCTGCGCGGCGCGGAACGCGCACACGTAGCCCCCGGGGCCGGCACCGATGACGATGAGATCGAAGGTATCCATGGGGAAGAAGTAGTGAGTAGCGGGTAGTGGGTAGCGAGTAGTTGGGGCGGGTTGGCTATGCTCGCTACCCGCTACTCACTACTCGCTACTGCGCTAGGCTCCGATCAGGAGCCGCGCGGGATCCTCAATGGCCTGCTTGACCTTGACGAGGAAGGTGACGGCCTCCTTGCCGTCGACGATCCGGTGGTCGTAGCTGAGGGCGAGATACATCATCGGGCGGATGACAACCTGGCCGTTGACGGCCATCGGGCGGTCGTTGATCGCGTGCAGGCCGAGGATGCCGCTCTGCGGGGCGTTGAGGATCGGGGTGGAGAGCATCGAGCCGAAGATGCCGCCGTTGGTGATGGTGAAGACGCCGCCCTCGAGGTCGGCGAGGGTGATCTTGCCGTCGCGGGCCCGCTTGGCGGCGTCGGCGATGGCCTTCTCGATGCCGGCCATGCCGAGCGTGTCGCAGTCGCGGATGACCGGGACCATCAGGCCCTTTTCCGTGGAGACGGCCATGCCGACGTCATAATAGTGGTTCGAGACGATGCTGTCGCCGTCGAGGCGGGCGTTGACGGCGGGCACCTCGCGCAGGGCGTGGACGACGGCCTTGGTGAAGAAACTCATGAAGCCGAGCTTCACCCCGTGCTTCTTCACGAAGTCGTCCTGGTATTTCTTCCGCAGCTCCATGACGGCGGACATGTCGCACTCGTTGAAGGTCGTGAGCATTGCGGCCTCGTGCTGGGCGGCGACGAGGCGGTGGGCGATGGTCTGGCGGAGCTTGGAGAGTTTGGTGCGGGTCTGGCGTTCACCGATGAGAACGGGGGCGACGACCGGCTTCGGCGCGGGCGCTGACGACGGCGGGGTCGCCGTCGCTCCAGAAGTGGCCGGCTTTTCGACGGCGGCGAGCATGTCGCCCTTGGTGACGCGGCCGGCTTTGCCGGAGCCGGTGACGGAGGCGGGGTCGAGGCCGGTCTCGGCGGCGAGGCGGCGGACCGCCGGCGATGCCGGGGAAGGCGTGAGGTGGGTGGCTGGAGGAGGGAGGGATGAGATCGCTTCGGCAGTTTCTCCCACCTCCGTATCAATTGTCGCCACGATCTGGCCGATCTTGACCTCGGTGCCGGCAGCGACCGAGAAGGTGATCTTGCCGGCGGCTTCGGCGGTGCCTTCGGACGTGATCTTGTCGGTCTCGAGTTCGAAGAGCGGCTGGTCCTTCTTGACGAGGGCGCCGTCGGCGACGTGCCACTTGGCAAGGACGCCGGAGGTGATGGATTCGCCCATCGGGGGGATTTTGACTTCAATGGCCATGGGGGGGGGATGAGTAGTGAGTAGCGGGTAGCGAGTAGTGAGTAGGTGGCGGAGTGGCGGGAGTGGTTGGTGATGCTCGCTACTTTAGTTCAGCCAGTGAAGGCTTGGTTGAGGAAGGTGGCGAGCTGCATGCGGTGCAGGGCGAGCACGCCGACGGCGGGGGAGGCGGCGGAGTCGCGGCCGGCGTAGAGGGCCTTGCGGCCGAAGATTTCTTCGAGCTGGGGGGCGATGAAAGACCACGCGCCCATGTTCGCCGGTTCCTCCTGGCACCAGATGAGGCGCGCATCGCGGCCGTAGGTGTCGGCGAGCTCGGTGAGGCGGTTGCGGTGCAGCGGATAAAGCTGCTCGAGGCGGACGACGGCCGTGCCCTCGATCTTTTGTTTTTCGCGGTAGTCGACGAGGTCGTAATAGACCTTGCCGGAGCACAGGACGAGGCGGTCGGCCTTTTTCGGGGCGGCCGGGTCGTCGATGATTTCCTGGAACGAGCCTTTCGTGAAGTCCTCGAGCGGCGACACGCAAGCCGGGTGGCGCAGCAGGGATTTCGGGGCCATGATGACGAGCGGCTTCTTGAAGTCGCGCATCGTCTGCCGGCGCAGCACGTGGAAGAGCTGGGCGGGGGTGGTGAGGTTGGCGACCTGGAAGTTGTCCTCGGCGCAGAGCTGGAGGAAGCGCTCGAGGCGGGCGGAGGAGTGCTCGGGGCCCTGGCCCTCGTAGCCGTGGGGCAGGAGCAAGGTGAGGCCGCTGACGCGCTGCCATTTCGATTCGCCGGCGGCGAGGAACTGGTCGATGACGACCTGCGCGCCGTTGGCGAAGTCGCCGAATTGCGCCTCCCAGATGCAGAGCATGTCGGGGTAGTCGAGCGAGTAGCCGTAGTCGAAGCCGAGCACGGCGGCCTCGGAGAGCAGCGAGTTGTAGACGCAGAAGGGCACCTGTTTGGGCGCGAGATGGTTCAGCGGCTTGTATTTGGCGCCGGTCTCGACGTCGCTGAACACCGCGTGACGGTGGGTGAAGGTGCCGCGCTCGGAATCCTGGCCGCTGAGGCGCACGGGCGTGCCGTCGAGCAGCAGCGAGCCGTAGGCGAGGGCCTCGCCCAAGCCCCAGTCGAACGGACCGTGGTTCTTGTGCGTGGTGGCGCGGGCGTCGATGAAGCGCTGGATCTTGGGGTGGACCTTGAAGCCGGCGGGGACGGTCGTGAGGCCGGCCACGACCTGGGCGATGACCTTGGCGCTCACGGCGGTGTTCACCGGGGCGTGCGAGTAGGCCGGCTGGAAAACGGCGGTGGAACCCTTGAAGGGATTGGCGGCGGCGGCGTGTTTGCGTTTCTCGGCCTTGGTGGCCTCACGGGCCTTGGCCTTGGCGAGATTCTCGTCGAGCGCGGCGGAATATTCGGCCTTGATCTCGTCGCCCTGCGCGGGGGTGAGGACGCCGGCGTCGACGAGCATCTTCGTGTAGATGGTCGAGACCTGCGGGTGCCCGGCGATCTGCCGATACATCAGCGGCTGGGTGAAGGACGGCTCGTCGGTCTCGTTGTGGCCGTGCTTGCGGTAGCAATACATGTCGACGAACACGTCGCGCTTGAACTTCACGCGGAACTCGACCGCCAGTTGCGCGACCAGGCACACGGCCTCGGGGTCGTCGCCGTTGACGTGGAAGATCGGCACCTCGATGGCCTTGGCGATATCCGTGCAATAGCGGGTCGAGCGCGAGTCGATGGGCTCGGTGGTGAAGCCGATCTGGTTGTTGATGACGAAGTGGAGGGTGCCGCCCGTGCGGTAGCCGGGGAGCTGGGAGAACTGGATCGTCTCGGCCACGATGCCCTGGCCGGCCACGGCGGCGTCGCCGTGGATGAGCAGCGGCATGACGGCGCGGCGGTCGGTCATGTCGCCGCGGATGCGCTGGCGGGCGCGGACCTTGCCCTCGACGACGGGGTTGACGATCTCGAGGTGGGACGGGTTGGCCGCGAGGCGGATCTCGACCTTGGCGCCGGTGGTGGTGGTGAGGACGGACTCGTAGCCGAGGTGATACTTCACGTCGCCGTCGCCGGCGACCGTGTCGGGGATGTAGTTTTCAGAAAACTGCTCGAAGAGGATGTCGAAGGATTTCCGCATCACGCTCGTCAGCACGTTAAGGCGGCCGCGGTGGGCCATGCCCATGACGATCTCGTCGACCTGGTGCGCGGGGCAGTGGTCGATGACGGCGTCGAGCGCCGCGATGATGGTTTCGCCGCCCTCGAGGGAGAAGCGCTTCTGGCCGACGTATTTCGTGTGGAGGAATTTCTCGAACAGCTCCGCCTTGTGCACGCGGCGGAGGATGCGGAGCTTCTGCGGCTTGGTGAACTTCGGCTTGAGGCGGGTGGACTCGATGCGCTCCTGGAGCCAGCGGCGCGCGTCCTGGTCCTGGATGTGGCTGTATTCGACGCCCACGTGGCCGCAGTAGGTCTCGTGCAGCGCGGCGATGATCTCGCGCAGCTTCAGCTGGCCGCCGCCGAGATAGGTGCCGGTGTCGAAAACCGTGTCGAGGTCAGCGTCGCCCAGGTTGAACTGCGCGAGCGAGAGCTTCGGGGCCGGCGGGGGCGGGTTGGCCTCCAGCGGATTGAGGTGCGCCTGGAGGTGGCCGAGGGCGCGGTAGGCGCTGATCAGATAGTGGACGGAAGACTGCTTCAGGCTGTCGGCCGCCAGTCCGGCGGCAGGGGCGGCGGCGACGGCCTGGCCGTCGGAACCGAGCGTGAAGCCCTGGAAAAAGGCGCGCCAAGTCGGGTCGACCGAGTCGGGATTTTCCTGCCAGCGCTGGTAGTATTCCTCGACCACGACGGCGTTGGCGCCGGTGGAAACATTGACGCGGTTCATGGGGACAAAGGGTTGGGCACTGCGGCGGCTTGAATAAAGTGGTTCCGGGTGGGAGAGGGAAGGTGAATGCAGCATCCGCCTCCGGCTGACACAAGTTGTTTCAGCCCCGCAGACCCGGCTTGATAAGACCGCTATTCGTCGGTTACGTGCTGATAAATAGAACTTAAACCCACTGCCTTAACTTGACCGAACCCAAGATCAAAGCCGCGCTAATCCGCTTCACCGCCGCGATAAAGAACTCTGATGGCCCGGCGATTTCCGCCGCGCTTAACGAGGTGGAGGCCCTGCTCGCGGCCCACCGGGGGGAGCTGCATCCCCAGTTGGTGCATTTTCTCGAAGGCCGCAGCTACGCCAAGGCGCTGGCCTGGCTGGGCGGGGAGAGCGGTTTTGCCAAGCCGGCCTCGCCGCCGGGCGGGTGCGGGGGAGGGCACGCATGAGTGCCGATGGCAAGATTCCCACCGATGGCGGGCAGGGGCTAGGGCAGAATCCGTTTGGTGCGCTGAGCGGCGCGGGATTGCCTCCAGCGAGTGCGCCTCAAACCGGGCGGTTAGGGGCAACCGCCCCTACCGCGGCTGCGCCGCAGAGAAACCGCGGCCGCGTCGACCTCAAGCGCACGACGGCCGGGCGCGGGGGCAAGACCGTGACGATCGTCACCGGCTTCACCGGCATCGGTCTGCCCGAGAAGGAATCGCTCTGCAAAAAGATGCGCAACGCCTGCGGCTGCGGCGGCACGGTCAAGGACGGCGACATCGAGATCCAGGGCGACCAGCGCGAGAAGATCGCGAAGATTCTCACCGAGGCCGGCTTCCGGCCGGTGTTCGCCGGTGGGTGAGTTCGGGCAAGAAGAGCGGCGGGCACCCGCGGCTGAAAGCGGGGCTCGCCATCGCGTCCAGTTCCCGCACCTTTCGCATCGGACCCACCCCGGTGCGGGCCCCTTCTGTCCTGCGGACAAGCCCGCCTCCGGCCCGTCGGTTTCTCCTTCCATGAAAATCATCCTCCGATTGATCGCCGGCATGATGGCCGGCATGCTGCTCGGTTTCTACGCACCTGAGTGGGCCGTGCGCGTCCTGCTCACGCTCCATGAGCTGATCGGGCAGCTCATCAAGTTTACCATCCCGCTCATCATCCTGTTTTACATCACGAGCGGCATTGCCTGCCTGCCGAAGGGCTCCGGCAAACTGCTCGGCCGGACCGTGGGCTTTTCCTACGGTTCGACGATCATCGCGGGCGTGTTGGCCTTCCTGGTCGCGAGTGTCGCCCTGCCGCTGCTCGCCCCGGCCGCCGCGGAAGCCGGGCATGAAGGTCTCGCCCCGGCCGCCTTCTTCAAGTTGGAGATACCGCCGCTCTTCGGCGTGATCAGCGCGCTGGTGGCCGCCTTTGTGTTTGGCATCGGCATCAGCGCCTTGCGCGCGGACGCGCTGCGCACGGTGTTTGGCGAAGGGCGCGACATCATTGAGCGTCTGCTCGCCAAGGTAATCATCCCGCTGTTGCCGCTCTACATCGCCGGCGTGTTTGCCGCGATGGCCGCCGATGGCAGCGTGTTCACCACGCTCAAGTCCTTCGGCACGGTGCTGCTGCTGGTGGTGGTCATGCACTGGGTGTGGCTGGGCATCCTCTATGTGGCGACTGGCCTGCTCAACCAACGCTCTCCGCTGGAACTGATCCGCGCGATGCTGCCGGCCTATTTCACCGCCCTCGGCACCATGTCGAGCGCCGCCACGATCCCGGTCACCTTGCAGTCGGTCAAGAACGCCAAGGTCAGCGACCCCATCGCGAACTTTGTCGTGCCGCTCTGCGCCAACATCCACCTCTCCGGCTCCACCATCACCCTCGTCACCTGCTCCTGCGCCGTGATGCTGCTGACCCCGGGCGCGGGCCTTCCTGCGCTGGGGGCCATGCTGCCATTCATCCTGATGCTCGGGGTCATCATGATCGCCGCGCCCGGCGCGCCGGGCGGCGCCGTCATGTCGTCCCTCGGCCTGCTGACCTCCATGCTCGGGTTCAACGAAGCGCAGGTCGCCCTGATGATCGCGCTTTACCTCGCCCAGGACAGCTTTGGCACCGCCACCAACGTCACCGGCGATGGGGTCATCGCGGTGTGGATGGACCGCTTCTTCGGCAAGGAAGCGGCGGCCGGTAGCTGAGCGAGCTTTGGGGGCGGTTCAGGAAGATGAGGTGGTCGCCGTGGGGGGAGGACGCGAATTGATCTGCAGGGCGGCCGCCTATGATGGCCCGCGGCCAGGGGATCGGGCTATCACGCGCAGTGCGGTTCAAGGAGAACGATTGATCATCCCTTGTTTCAGGACGATCTGCCCGACCTTGTAGCGGCGGTGACCGTCGTGGCCGGACAGCGGCAGCGCGATCACCGGCGTGCCATCGCGCATACCGACGGAAACAAAGACATCGTAAACCCCGGGCTTCGTCGGCGGCGTGTGCGTGCCCAGCGGATCCACGTGGGGGAAGGCGACGGTGAAGCGCGAGGAAAGCTTTTGCTCCGGCGCGGCGCCGGGCGGGCCGACCGGCAGCGTGCGGAAGTCAAAGCCTTCGTCCACCTGCGCCGACGCCAGGCCGCCGTTCGCATCGCGCAGCGTGAGCGACCAGAATCCGCCGGGGTAGCAGGGAGCGACGCCGGCGTTGGCCCAGGTCGTCGCCACGGTGAAGGGTTCGCCCAGCCGGGCTTCGGCGGGAAAGGAAATTTCCTTAAGCAGGATGCGGTAGCCGAGCCGCCGGTTGATGCGTTCGATGGCTTCGCGGTTTTCCGCCAGGAATTCGCGCGGCCACCAATGGATCGAAAGATAGGCAGCGTGGTAGTCCTCGACGGACTTTTCGAGCAAGGCCCCGCTCCAGGCCTTGCGTCCCTGCGACAGACCCAAGTGCTCGTGCTCGAGGATGACCGGCCGGTGGGGCCAGAACGCCTGCGCCATGTCGTCATGGAACCACGACTTGGGCGGGGGCAGCACGAGGATGCTGTCGTCGCGCATCGTCACACCCTCGGCCAGGGCGTGGTCCATGGCGGGATAGGGTGCGCGCTGGTCCGGACCGGCGACGTCGTCGCTGAGGGCGAGCAGCGTGCGCGGAAAATGTTTCTTGTGCAGGGCGATGTGCCGCTGGACCACGGCGAGCGTCTGCTCGGCGTTCAACCGGCTGCTGTAGACGGTGTGGCCCTCGCCCCACAGGCCGAAGGAGCCGATGTCGATGAACGCGACGTTTGGATTGCCGTCATAGCGGCGCGCCAGCGCGGCGAGGAAGTGGTCGAGCTTCTCGAGGAACACCGGGTCGAGGTAGTCCGGCTCCCAGAGCGGGCCGCCAGGTTGCGGGCCCTTGCCGTAGGCGAAGTCGATGCCCCGGGCGCCGGCCTCCTGCACCCACCGGGGCGTGGCGTGGCGCAGCCAGCTCTCGGTGGAGGTCACGCGGAGCGCGATCCGCTTGCCCTTGGCGATCCAGCGTTGCGCGGGCGTGTCGAGCAGGGACCAGTTGAACTCGCCTTCCTTCGGCTCGAGGAACGACCACGGCACGCGCAAATAGACCGTGGAGAGGCCCGGCCAGTCGTCGAGCGTGTCGGATGGCTCCAGCTTGGAGCCATAGTTCTCGATGAGGTTGGAATAGAAGTGCAGCGTCCAGCCCATGTCCGGGTTCACCAGCGCCTCGCCGGTGTCGGCCGGGGTGATGCGGACGGTTGCGGCGCGCGCGGTGGGCGCGAGGCACGCCAGCAGTGCGGCAGCCAGGAGGGATGACCGACGGACGAATAGGGGCATTGTGCTCAAGCAAGGCATGGCGGCGGAGCCACGGCAAGTCTGCGGCCCAGGCTTTCCCTTGCCTCAAGGTAACGTCACCGTTGCCGTGCCGGCGGCCTTCGTGAGTTTCACGGAAACCGACTTGCCCCCGCCGACCACGCGATATGTGCCGAAGAACGCCGGCACCTCGGCCCGACCGTTGGCGTCCGCCGTCACGTCGGCCTGGGTCCACCACTGGTTGAAGACCAGGTCGCGATACGCGTGCGCGGCGGGCGTCGGCGTCCAGTCGAGTTTGTAGAGTGACGACTGTGGGATCCAGTTCGCGCCCTCCCAGAAGCCCCACATGAGAATGCCGGTCACGGCCGGGTGCGCGAAGCAAATGCGATAGTAGTCGGCCAGTTCGCGCGCCTTCGCCTCCTCCTGCGCCGGGGTCAGCGCCACGGTGTGGAAAGCCGGCTGGTCGTAGAATGGGGAACGCTGGCCGGGCACATTGAACTCGGTGACGCGGATGGGCAGGCCGAACTGCGCGAGCGTGTCGAGCGCGTGACGGAGTTGCGCGCGATCGAACGTCTCGGCGTGCAGATGGCCCTGCACGCCGATGCCGGCCACCGGCACGCCCTGCGCGAGCAACTCGCGGATGTGCGCGACATACTGGTCGAGGCGGACACCGGTCAGGATGTCGTAGTCGTTGAGAAAAAGTTTCGCGGCCGGATCCTCGGCGTGGACCCACTGCGTCATCTCGTGCGTGATCCGCGGCCCGAGGCGGTCGGCGTAATAGTTTCCGTGGATCATCTCGTTGTTGAGATCGTATTCGGCGAAACGACCGCGATAGCGCCGGCCGATGTCACGGCCGCGCGCGGCGAGGGTGGCGCGCAGCGTCGTGTCATCGAGCTCCTGCAGCCACGGCTGCACAAACTTCCTGATGCCCCAATAGATATTGTGGCCCCGCAGCGGCAGGCCGTGCGCGTCGGTCCAGGCCAGCATGGCATCGACGGTGGTGTAGTTAACTTTCCCGCGCTCACGCTCCATGTCGGGCCACTTGAGCGCGTTCTCCGTGACGGCGCTGTTGAAGTTCGCCAGGAACAGCTCGCGATAGCGCGCGAGGTCGGCCGGCGCCATGCGGCCGTCGAACGCCTGGTTGGCGAGCGCGGCGCCGAACCAGAACTCGTGCCGCGTCTGTTCGACGCGCACGGTGGCGCCCGGCGCGGTGGTGATCACCAGCGTGCCCATGCGATGCTGCCGGATCGCCGCGGCGTCATCCGCGCCGACGAGGGGCGTGGCCGCGGTCAGGCCCGCGAGCAGCGGGAGGAGGAGGGGGGTATTCATGGGGAAATTACAGGCTGTCCTCGGCGAAGCGCGGCACTTGGCGGGGCAACGCTCCAAGGCCAACGATTTCTTGTGAATAGGCCCGCGCCGTTGCGCAACCTTAAGCTGCCAGGCCCGCCGCGAGCGCCAGCGCGCTTTTCGCGCGGTTCATGATATAGAGGTGGTAGCCGGGCGCGCCGTTGGCCAGCAGGCCGCGGATCTGGTCGAGCGCCCAGTCCATGCCCATCATCTCGACGACGTCGGCGTTTTCGGCGGCGACCTCGAGCCGGGTGATCAGCTGCGGCGGCAGGTGGGCGCCGCACATCTCGGTGAAGCGCCGGACCTGCTTCAGCGAGAGCACGGGCATGATGCCGGGGACGATCGGGACGGTGATGCCGGCGGCCCGGCATTTCTCCACGAAGCGATAATAGACCAAATTGTCGAAAAAAAGCTGGGTCGTGATGAAGTCCGCGCCGGCGTCCACCTTGCGGCGGAGGTTCGTCAGGTCCACTTCCAGCGAGGGGGCCTCGGGGTGTTTCTCGGGATAGCCCGCGACGCCGAGGCAGAAATCCGGATGACGCGCCTTCAGCAGGGCGACCAGCTCGCTGGCGTGGCTCAGGCCGTCGGCGGCCGGGCGGAACTGGGTGTCGCCCTTCGGTGGATCGCCGCGGAGCGTCATGATGTTGCGGAAACCGTCGCGGTGGAGCTGGTCGGCCACGGCCGCCAATTCGGCGCGCGAGTGGCCGACGCAGGTGAGGTGCGGCATGACCGTGAAGCCGAATTCGCGTTTCAGCACCGCACTGGCCTGGGCGGTGCGGTCCCGGGTCGTGCCGCCCGCACCATAGGTGACCGACACAAAATCCGGAGCGATCCGCTTCAGCGCCGTGGCCGTCTGCCGCAAGGTATCGAGGCCGGCGTCGTCCTTGGGCGGGAAGAACTCCAGTGAACGGACCGTGCGCCGGGAGGAGAGGAGTTCGGAGATGGGCCGATCAGGAATCATTTCGGCATCAATGCATGCGCATTCGATGATATGTAAAGCAAAGAGTGCGTCCTAGGGCCCGGTCGCGGCGGGAACTGGTGCAACTGTCGCTTCCAGAATGAGGTGCGCTTCGGTTTCGGCGACCGGCCGAAGGGAGAAGTAGGGTGCGCGCCACCGGGCGTGGGTGCGGATGAAGCCGGGGGTCGGGCCAGTTTTGCCAATCACCAGGTAGCGCAGGCCGGAATTCCGCCACAGTTCGGCGACCATTTCCGCGGGTTGGGTGGAATCGAACAGCCAGGCGATCTCGGGACTCCAGAAAGGCAGCACGGTGATGCCGCCGGCCGTGAAGGCATGCTGCAGACTGGCATTGTCGGCGATGATGCGCTCGTGGCCGGGGAGGGGCTGGAGCTTGGCGAGCAATTCCTGTTCTCCGGCGCGAACCGACTCCGGAAAGCGCGCCCCGGCCTCCAACCAGTCGCGCGCCGGGAGCCGGTAAGGATTCTCCGGCAGGGCGAGGGTCTTGGGCAATGACTCGAGGGCGATGAGGGCAATGACCACGGCGGCGATTTTCGCTGCCACGGGATGCCGGGTGAGCAGTCCGGTCGAGTAGGCGGCGACCACGATGAGCAAGGCGAGCGCCGGACTGAGCACGCGCAGCGAATAGAACAATCCGCCCGCGGTGAAACCGACCGACACATACCAGAGACCCGCCACCAACAGCGTGAAGAATGCCACCAACCACGCCTCGTGCAGCCGGCGGACCAGCAGCGCGGCCAGCGCCAGCAATCCCCCGGTGGCCGGCAGGGCCCAGAGCACACCGTAGCGCAGGAGTCCGCGCCAGTCGATCGCGGTGTGCGGTCCCCGGAAGGCGTCGTTCCACGCGGTGAACACCGGGTTGGTCGGGAACAGCCCGCCCATGTCGAGGCTGTGAAACGGATTCCCCGTCAGCAGCCAGACCCGCACCGGCCAGGCTGCGGCCAAAGGCAGCGCGACCAGCGCCAGCAGCATGACGCGCGGTCGGGGAATCCGCATGGCCGCCGCGGCCACCACGGCTGCCACGGCGAAGATCGGGCCGTATTCGCGCGCGCTGGCGGCGACCACGGCGAAGAGGCCCGCGAGCACCGCCCAGCGTCCGCCGTTGTCATCACGCAGATGGGGCAGGCTCCACACCAGCACGCCGACGGCGACGGCGGTGAGCCCGGTTTCCTGGCCAATCAGCACGGACCAGGTCAGCAGCGGGCAGGCCGCCGCAAACACGATGGCGCGCCGGGCGACGATCTCGCCGCCCCAGCGACCGGCGACGCGTCCGATGATCTCATGCAGCGACAGCAGCAGCAGCGCGACCACGGGGGAGGTCCACAGGGCGTGCTTGGTGCCGGCGCAGGCATAGGCCCAGGCGTAGAGGCTGGCGATGCCGGGCGGGATGCTTTCCGCCCAGAAATACCGGACGAAGTTGCCGCCGCTGCGGGGCGGATAAAAATCGAGCGTGCCGGTTTGCACCATCTGCTCCGCGAGCCAGCTCCAGCGGAAATATACATCCGGCCCGCTGAGCGGCTGGGTGGCGAGGCGGTAGAGCACGATGGCCCAGAACGCGGCGTAGAGTGGCGTCCACCACCCGAGGTGGGTGAAGCAGGCGAACGAGGACGTGAGTTCCGTGGCGCCGCGGCGGCCCGGCACCAAGCGCACGGCCAGCGACACCACGCCGAGCGCGACCGCGAGGGACAGGAGCGAGATGGTCGTGCCGGTGCAGGCGAAGACCAGCACCGTGACATAGAGAGCGGCGGTGGAGCTGACAAAGGCCGCCGCCAGCGACCAAGGCAGGCGGAGGGCCCGCAGAATCATCGAGCCCGGCAGCAGCAAGCCGGCGAGCAGGAGGGCCAGGCGGAGAATGACCAACGGTAGTGAGAGCCAATCCATGCGACGCAGAGAGCGCTAGCAGGACACGGCAGCAAGGCAATGGTTGAGCGCGGCGGCACCACGCGCACGAAACGCGTCCGGAGCCGCGTTCCACCTAGTATTACTCTGTTACGTTGTGGACATGACAAGCGGGTGGGCCGGCAGGTCCCTCTGCCGGCAGGGATCGTGCGATCACGACTATTACCCAAAGCGGGCACAGGGACGTGCCCTCCCACCAGAGGACCAACCTGACAGAGTAAGGCTAGGAGGCCGCCGCCTCGCGGGCCTTCTCGGTCTTCAGGCGCAGCTGGCCGCAGGCGGCGTCGATGGCGTGGCCCTTCTCGCGGCGCAGCGTGACGGACACGCCGGCGTCAGCGAGCACGCGGGCGAATTTTTCCTGCCGGGTCAGGCTCGGGCGCTTCCACGGCAGGCCCTCGACGGTGTTGTAGGGGATGAGGTTCACGTGGGCGTGCAGGTCCCAGGCGATGTCGCGCAGCTTCTGGGCCTGGTCGAGGGAGTCGTTGACCTCCTCGATGAGGATGAACTCGAGGGTGACCATGCGGCCCTGTTTCTGGGCAAATTCCTTCACGGCCGGCAGCAGATCCTTCAACGGATACTTCTTGTTCACCGGCATGATCTGCTCGCGGACCTCGTCGGTGGCGCCGTGGAGGGAGATGGCCAGCCGGAGGCCAAGCGGCTCCTCGGCGAGTTGGCGGATCTTCGGCACGAGGCCGGAGGTGGAGAGGGTGATGCGGCGCGCGCCGAAGCCGAGGCCCCATTCGGCGTTCACGATGGTGAGCGCGCGGATGATGGCGTCGTAGTTGTGCAGCGGCTCGCCCATGCCCATGACGACGATGTTGTCGAACGAGGCCAGCTCGGCGCGGGCGCGCGGGGTGCGGTCGTCCTCCTGCCGGCAGACTTGGATGAGCTGGTGGACGATCTCGCCGGCAGAGAGGTTGCGCTTCAGGCCCTCGAGGCCGGAGGCGCAGAACTTGCAGCCCATGGCGCAGCCCACCTGGGTGGAGATGCAGATCGTCTTGCGTGAGTTCTCCTGGCCGACGCCGAGTTGCGGCGCGCGGATGATGACGGTCTCGATGAGGGACTTGTCGCCGAGTTCGAGGAGGAGCTTGTCGGTGACGTCCTCGGACTGCTTGGTGAGGACGAAGGCGGTGGGGTCGAGTTCGAAGGTGTCCGCGAGCCACGCGCGCAGCGGGCGGGAGAGGTTCGTCATCTCGTCCCAGGTGCGGACCCGCTTCTTGTAAAGCCACTCGGTGATCTGGCGGGCGCGGAAGCCCGGGTGCCCGTGCTCCTGGAGCAGGGTGGTGAGGGAGTCGAGGGTTTCGCCGTGGATCGACGGCTGGGCGGGCTTGAACAACATGGCAGCGGAAATGTCTTGGACAGGATTGGGAGGAATCAACAGAGTTCAACACAAGCATGAATCTCATCCACCGGCACATCTTCGCGAACGTCGTGCTGACGTGCGGGGCGGCCGTGGGGATGTTCGCCTTCGTGCTGATGATCGGCAACTCCCTGAAGGACCTGCTGCCGCTCATCCTGGCGGGACAACTCGCGCCGGACATGGTGGTCCGCCTGATCCTGCTCATGGTGCCCTTCGTCCTGGCCTATGCGCTGCCCATGGGCATGTTGACGGGCATTCTGCTGGTGCTCGGGCGGATGTCGTCCGATCACGAGGTCACGGCCCTGCGGGCGGCGGGGGTGAGCGTGGCGTCGCTGTCGGCGCCGATCCTGTTCCTGGCGTTAGTGGGCGTCGTGGTGACGGCGCTGATCAACTTCCAGTTCATGCCGGTGACGCGGCTGACGCAGCAACGCGAGCTGGCCGAGGCGGTGCGGCAGAACCCGCTCAGCTTCATCGTGCCGAAGACCTTCATCCGCGATTTCCCGGACCGGGTGATCTACGTCGGTGAAAAGAACGGCGACGTGCTGAAGGACATCTGGATTTGGGAGCTGGACCGGCAGAAGCGGGTGGTGAACTCGGGCCGGGCGGCCTCGGGACGGATCGATTTCGACGGGGTCAACAACAAGCTCATCCTCGCCCTGAACCAGCTGCAGGCCGAGGTCCACGACCGGAAGGATCCGGAGGACACGGCCAAGATCCATAGTGGCGGGGCCTCGGACCAGGCGACCTTCGACCTGCCGCTCGACAAGATCACCGGCGAGCGGGTGGTAAAGATGAAGCTGAAATGGTATACGTTCCCCCAACTCATCGCCGAGTGGCGCCGGCGGCTGCACCAGCCGGATCCGAAGCTGACCCCGGCGGAGCAGAAGCAGGAACTCATGCGCGTGCAGATCACGATCCATGAGAAATTCGCCACGGCGTTTTCCGTCCTGTCGCTGGCCCTGATCGCGATCCCGCTCGGCATCAAGGCCTCGCGCAAGGAGACCTCGGCCAACCTCGGCATCGGGCTCGCGCTGACGCTGGCTTATTACTTCGCGACGATCGTGGTCGGCTGGTTCGACAACTCCCCGGCGCTCCGGCCCGACCTGCTTATGTGGCTGCCCAATCTCACCTTCCAAAGCCTGGGGATGTGGATGTTTTACAAGGTGGATCGCGCCTGAACCGGTCGAAGCCATGACCGCGGGACCGCCACTTTTCGCCTTTCCCAACTGCTTGCCGTGCTGGAATTTCTTGGTAACTGCGGCGACCGGCCGGCCGTCTCAGGCAGTGTGCATGATGCGCCTCACACTCCATGGCTGATGAACCGTTCGACCTGCCCGGTTGTCTCGAACGCGTGCGGCTACGCGATCAGGTCGCCTCGCGTCAGCTCGTGGAGCACCTTTACCCGCTCGTCATCCGCATCGTGCGCTCCCACCTGCCGCGCCGCGTCGCCGAGGAAGACCTCGCCCAAGATATTTTTCTGAAAATGTTCACCCGTCTCGCACAGTATCAGGGCAACGTCCCGTTCCCGCACTGGGTCTCCCGGATCGCGGTGACGACGTGCATCGACCAGCTCCGCGCCCAGAAGCGCCGGCCGGAGTTCCGCTGGGCCGACCTGTCCGAGAACGAGGCCGAGGTGCTGAGCAACGTCATGACGGACGAACGCGACGTCACGCCGGGCGACGCCCTCGCGGCGCGTGAGCTCGTCCACAAGCTGCTCGGCCAGCTCAAGCCCGACGACCGGCTGGTCATCCAGCTGCTCGACCTCGAGCAGAAGACGATCGCCGAGATCAGCGGGCTGACCGGCTGGAACCAGACCCTGGTCAAGGTGCGGGCCTTTCGCGCCAGACGGAAATTGCAAAAATTATTCCAGGAACTCAGAACCAAGGAGAAGTCATGAGCACATTCGACCACCAATGGCAGAAACTCACCGCCCTCGCGCGGTCGGCCCCCGTTGACCCCGCCGCGGCCCCGTTCGGGTTTGCCACGCGCGTGGCGGCCCGGGCCGCCACAGCCCCGGCAGCAGGCCCGTGGGCGTTCATCGAGCATTTCGCCCTGCGCGGCCTCGTGGTCGCGGCCGTTTTCGGCATGGCCTCGGCCGCCTTCAACTACTCGATCCTTACGTCCGACCAGACCGACATCTATGCCACCGGCACCGCCGACTCGATCGTCGAGCTGCTGGACATCTCCTGAGCATGAACAAGCCCTGGCAAGTCATCCTCGTCCTGATCGGGATCTTCGCGGCCGGCGGCGTGGCGGGCGGATTCGTGACCTTGCGGGTCTGCAAGGACAAGCTCGTGAACCGCCCCGTGCCGGAGGAGTGGGCCCCGAGGCATTTGAAGCGCCTGCACGACCGCCTGGCGCTGACCCCGGAACAGGATGAGCTGATGCGCCCGATTGTGAAGCGCAACATGGAGCACCTGAACCGGATCCGGAACAGTTCCCTGGAGGAGACCAAGACTGTGGTGGAAGGGATGCAGCGGGAGATCTCGGCGAACCTCACGCCGGAACAGCGCGCCAAATTTGAGCAGATGAATCACGAAATGCGGGAAATGCGGGAGGCGCGGGAGAAGGCCGAGAAGGCCAAGCGGGCCAATGCCGGCCGCCCCGAGGACGGATCCCGTCCGCCCCGTGACCGCCCGCCGGGCGCGAAACCGCCCCCCTCGCCGCCGGACAAGCCACCGGGCCATTGAGCGGTCCTCGTCCCGTCCCGGGCGCCTGAAACGGCGCCCGTTTTTTATTTTAGTTGAAAGAGCGAGGGTGTGACCTACGGTCCGCGTCGGCCAGGCGCCATGCATGCGCAGGCGCGTGAACCCCGCCAGGGCCGGAAGGCAGCAACGGTGACGACGTCCTGCCAGTGCCGTGGATTGCCTGGCCACTTTTTTTGAAGGATTGAGGGGCGAATAACTGCAGGGCTGAAAGAAATCGGAAACGCGGGCTGGATTTTTCAGTCCTTCAGCCTTTCAGTCTTTCCGCCCTTCATGTCCTCCGCCTACCAAGTCATCGCCCGCAAGTGGCGCCCGCAGACCTTCGACGACGTCGTGGGGCAGGACCATGTCGTCCGGACGCTGAAGAACGCCATCGCCCGCAACCGCATCGCGCACGCCTACCTGTTTGTCGGCCCGCGCGGCACGGGCAAGACGAGCACCGCGCGCATTTTCGCCAAGGCCCTCAACGTCACCGGCGGCCCGAAGGCCGACTTCGACGTCAACGATCCCATCGCCCAGTCCATCGCTGACGGCTCGTGCCTCGACGTCATCGAGATCGACGGCGCCTCGAACAACGGCATCGAGCAGGTGCGCGAGCTGCGCGACACCGTCCGCTACGCCCCGGCGCAGGGCAAGTTCAAGGTCTACATCATCGACGAGGTGCACATGCTCTCGAACCAGGCGTTCAACGCGCTGCTCAAGACGCTCGAGGAGCCGCCGGCGCACGTGAAGTTCATCTTCGCCACGACCGACGTGCAGAAGGTGCTGCCGACGATCATCTCGCGCTGCCAGCGCTTCGACCTGAAGCCGATCCCGAGCGAACTCATCGTGCAGCGGCTGAAGAAGATCGCCGCGGCCGAGAAGATCAAGGTGAGCGATGCCGCCCTGGCGAGCATCGCCCGCATGGCCGATGGCGGCATGCGCGACGCCCAGTCCATTTTTGACCAGATGATTTCCTTCTGCGGCACCGAGGTCGGCGAGGCCGACGTGCTCGATGTCTACGGGCTGGTGGCGGCGGACAAGATCGCCGCGCTCGCCGCCGCGCTCGCCGCCGGCGACCACCGCAAGCTCGTGGAGATCGTCGACGATTGCGACGAGAACGGCCGCGACCTTTACCGCCTGCTGGTCGACGTGCAGGGCCACGTGCGCGACGCGCTGCTCGATTCCATCGCCAAGGGCGGCCACAGCAGCCGGCTCGGCACGCCGATGACCACCGAGCAGCTGACCCGTCTGCTCGACGGCCTGCGCGAGGGCGAGGCCGGCGTGAAGCACGGCCTGTCGGAGAAGATCAATTTCGAGGTGGCGCTGCTCAAGGCCGTCGAGGCCAGCCGGGCGCGGGCCATCGACTCGCTCATCAAGGAAATCGCCACGATGGCGGACAGCCTCCCCGCGGACGGCTCAAAAAAAAACGACTGACGCGGGCGGCTGAGGCTCAGAAGACAGAAAACGGAGGACAGAAGACAGAGGAAGAGGAGGCGCCGGCCAGTGTGATCGCAGCCGAGGCGCCGGCCGGGCCGTCGTCCGAGGAGGAAGCGGTGTTGCTCGCCCAGGAACGCGAGATGGGCATCATCACGCCCGCGCTGGAGCACCTGGAAGCGCCGGAGGAGCCGAAGGCGGATCTGCCGCCGATGGAGGATTTGGTGAACCGCATCCCGGCGCCGGCCCGTGCATTGATGGAGGAATTGTTCCGCGCCCGGTTCGTGACCGTGAAACGCATGCCCAAGTCGGCGCTCAAATCCTGAACTCCGGGCCCAGCACCGGTCGTCCCGTGAGGTCGTGGAGGTAGAGATAGGTCTCGGCCGGATCGTCTGCGCAGGGCGGCTCGAGCCTGATGGCCACGCGTTCGTATAGTTTTTCCGTCACGCCCTCGAGTTTGTCCAGCCGCCGCAGGCAGCCGATGTCCACGGCCCACAATTCGCCGGTCACGCCGGCGGTGTCATCCGGCGCCCGCACCATGCCGGGATAGTCGCCGAGCGAGTAAAGCGTGAAGCCTGGCGGCGTGCGGGCGGGGCCGAGAAACTGCTGGCCGGCGAGATACGAGTGGTTGCCCCCGCCACGCTTGAGTGTGCCGTAAACAAAGACGCGGATCATGGAAATTCAGCTGCACCGTTCCGGCCTACTGGCCGGCCGGTGTTTGTCCGGGCCCGTCGCCCGGCAAACCCTCGACGACCAGGGCGGTGATGTTGTCGCGGGCGGCGCGCTCCAGGGCGGCCTTGAGCAGGCGTTGGGCCGGCGGCGCGGGATCGGGGTCGTGCAGGATCTCGTCGAGGTGCTGGTCCCACAGGCAGTCGATGAGACCGTCGGAGCACAGGAGATAGCGGTCGCCCGGGCCGCAGGGGTAGGCGCCGAACTGCGGGTGGATGATCTGGTGGCCGGCCCCGAGGGCCTGGTGGAGGGCGTTGCGCATCGGGTGCGTGCGCGCCTCGCGCTCGTTGATCTTGCCGCTGCGGCGCAGCCAGCCGGCGTGGCCGTGGTCGTGGCTGAGCTGGTGCAGGCCGCCGGCGGGCGGGAGGTGATAGATGCGGCTGTCCCCGATGTGACCGAAATACATCCAGCCCGGCGTCAGCCAGACGAGGCTGAGGGTCGTGCCCATGCCGTGGCATTCCTCGTAGGATTCGCCGAGCTTCAGCAGGTCGTCATGAATCTCGTGCAAGAGTTCGTCCAGGATCCGGTCATAGCCGCTGGACGGGCCCGGGGCGGCGGTGCGGAAGCTTTTGGGCAGCAGATGGGTGATCTTGTCGCGGGTGATGCGGCTGGCGAACTCGCCCGCCTTGGCGCCGCCCATGCCGTCGCTGACGGAAAACACGAAGTCGGTCTTCGCGAGCGAGCCCTCGCCGAGCTTGCCGAGGTAGTGGGCCTCCTTGCCGTCGAATTCGAGGGCGAGGAACGTGTCCTCGTTGTTCGGCCGCACATGGCCGCGGTGGCTGAGGCCGGACCAGCGCACGCTCAGGGCCTCGGGCCGGTCCGCATGGGCGGCGGGATCCAGCAGGGTGGCGAACTCAAAATCGATGATGCAGAACCGCCCGTCGCTCCGCCGGTAGGTCACGTTGCGCATGTCCTGGTCGTCGTGGCGGACACCGAAGGTCTCGAGCTCGGCGAAGAGTTCCTTCATCCGGTCCGCCCCGAGATGGTCCACGCGGGTGCCGCAATTGGTGGTTACGAGGCTGAGCTCGGCCTCGTTGACCTCCAGCAGCTTCGGGACAAACGGGCAGCCACGATCCTGCAGGTAACGGAGCACCCGAACCTCGTTCTCGAAGCGCACATAGGCTTCCCGGCCCCGGAAGGTTTTGTAGACCCGGCCGTCAAAGCCGATGCGCACCTGCGCGCGCTGGGTGTCCTTGATCTCGTGCATGGTTGCCGAGGCCAACATCCAGCCCCGGACGCAGGAGGCAAGAGCGGTATTGCCGGCCCGAAAACACCGTGCCCGGGAATAATTGTAAAACCCGAGTCATGTCCCGAAATTCTCTTTGCCTCTGGCATGTGAGGTGCTGAATTGCCCGCAGGTTTCCTCCGACCTCGGCAGCTTCCCTGTCGCCGGGTTTGGTCGATGCCCTACCTCTCCCAAAACCAAAAACATCATGGCTAAATACAAATTGGAATACATCTGGCTCGACGGCTACACCCCGCTGGCCAGCTTGCGCAGCAAGACCCAGATCAAGGAATTCGCCAGCTTCCCGAAGCTCGCCGAATTGCCCGAGTGGGGCTTCGACGGCAGCTCGACGCAGCAGGCCGAGGGCAAGAGCTCCGACGTGGTGTTGAAGCCCGTCGCGGTTTTCCCCGACAGCACGCGCAAGAACGGCGTCCTCGTGATGTGCGAGACCTATCTCCACACCGGCGAGGCCCATCCGTCCAATTCCCGCGCCACGATCCCGGATGACGAGGGCACCTGGTTTGGCTTCGAGCAGGAATATTTCTTCTACAAGGACGGCGCTCCCCTCGGCTTCCCGAAGGACGGCTTCCCCGCCCCGCAGGGCCCGTATTACACCGGCGTGGGCTACCGCAACGTGGGCACCGTCGCCCGCGAGATCGTCGAGAAGCACATCGACCTCTGTCTTGACGCCGGGATCAATATCGAGGGCATCAACGCCGAGGTGGCGAAGGGCCAGTGGGAGTTCCAGATCTTCGGCAAGGGCTCCAAGAGCGCGGCCGACCAGATGTGGGTCGCCCGCTACATTCTCACCCGCCTGTGCGAGGCCTACGCCATCGACATCGAGTGGCGCTGCAAGCCGATCCTGGCCCCCTTCGCGCAGCCGCTCGACTGGAACGGCTCCGGCATGCACTCCAACTTCTCGACCACGCACATGCGCGACGTCGGCGGGAAGGAATACTTCGAAAAGCTCATGGCCGCCTTCAGCAAGCACATGGACGAGCACATCGCCGTCTACGGTCCGGAGAACCACCTCCGCCTCACCGGCCTGCACGAAACGCAGTCGATCGACAAGTTCACCTACGGGGTCGCCGACCGCGGCGCCTCGATCCGCGTGCCGCACAGCTTCGTCAAGAGCGGCTACAAGGGCTACCTCGAGGACCGTCGTCCGAATTCCGCCGCCGACCCGTATCTGGTCGCCGGCCGGATCCTCAAGACGATCCAGAGCGTCCCGACCAAGTAAGCGCGCGCCACGCCTGTCTTGCAAAGCCGCCCGGGCAACCGGGCGGCTTTTGTTTTAAGGTGGAACCCGGCCTCCGGCCGGGTTTTCACGAGGACACGATAGCACCCAAGGCCAATCCGCCTCTTTATCGCACAGGCCTTTCCTGACCGGATTCAGTCGGAGATAAGTGGCTTTCTCCTCCAGCTCGTGTCGATTGCGTATCCGGTGATCAAAGTAATTTCCCTGCCAACCTATGCGCAGGGTTTTCGTTTGGTATCCTTGCCAAGGGGCTAGGGCGTGTATTCAGACCCCCAATTCCAAACGGCGAAGGACCGGACAAACGCAGAGTTTTTTTAACCACGAATGCATCGCCTAACGGCGCTGCTACTTGGTGAGCTTCGCCTAATCGGCTTCGCGTGGGATTTCGGGGGTCGGCTAATCGCCGACTGAAACGGGAGGCCAGATCGGCTTGGATTCCCCGTGGCGATTAGCCGCGTCTCCGGACCAAAACCGAAGCCGATTAGGCGGAGGGCTCATCCCAGCGAAGCCGTTAGGCGGAGCATTCGTGGTTAAACTCGCGGGAGTTTGAGGGCTTGAAGACACTCCCTAGTATCCCGTAACGTCTATAATTTCGGATAAAGTCTGAGGAGTTTGATACG
>JAQSDJ010000095.1 GCA_029945855.1 Lacunisphaera sp. | reverse complement strand
CTGCTGCCCCCGGGCGAGACCCCGGCGGGGGAGGGGCTGACCAGCCGGGTCATCGGCTATCAGGTGGCGGTCGTCGCCGTGCCCGCGGCCTCGCCCCTCACGCAGGTGACCACCGCGCAGCTTCGCGGGATTTTCAGCGAGACTTCCGGGGACGCTTTCACTCGCTGGGGCGAGTTGAACCTGATCGGGGCGTGGACGGCGCGACCGATCGCGTTGCGCGCCCTGGCGCCCGCGGCCGGGCTGGCCTGGCCGTTGTTCCACCAGGTGATCCTTGCGGACGCCACCGCACGGCCGGCCCTGGAGTTTGCGGCCACGCCGGAGGTCTTCACCCAGCGGCTGCTGGCGACGGGCAACAGCATCGGCATCACAGGCCTGCCGGTCGCCGAGGTGCCCGGCATGAAGGTGCTGGCGCTGGCGGCCGGCCCGACGGACCCGGCCTGCGGCCCGACGCCCGAGCAGGTGCACCGCGGCGGCTATCCATTGCGGATGTCGCTTTATGTCATGTTTCGCCGGTCGGAGGCACCGGGGCTGCAGTTGTTCCTGAAGTTCCTGCTGTCTGACGAGGCCGCCGCCGCGCTGGCGCCGGCGCATTACCTGCCCTTGCCACGCGGGGTCCGCAACCAACTGGTCTTCGAACTGGAGGAGATGAGGTAGTTCCCGCACAGGAGGAAACGGAGAAAACGGAGGCTCGGAACAGGGCCGGATAATGCCTCGGTTTCCTCTGTTACCTCCTGTGAAATTGGTTGGCAGGGCGGGGCGGGGGCCTTTCACTGCCCGGCTCCACCCAACCCATGGCCTCGATCACCAAGAGCTACGAACCGCACGACGTTGAAAAGAAATGGTATGCCGCATGGCAGGCCGCGGGCTGTTTCGCGGGCAAGGCCAACAAGGCCAAGGCGCCCTACACGATCATGATCCCGCCGCCCAACGTCACGGGCGTGCTGACCATGGGGCATGTGCTCAACAACACGATCCAGGACATCCTCATCCGCCGCGCCCGGCTCGAAGGCCGCGAGGCGCTCTGGCTGCCTGGCACCGACCACGCCGGCATCGCCACGCAGGCCGTGGTGGAGCGCGAGCTGCGCAAGGAAAAGAAGACCCGCCACACGCTCGGTCGCGAAAAATTTCTTGAGAAGGTCTGGTCGTGGCGCGAGGACAAGGGTGGCATCATCCTGAAGCAGCTGCAGGCGCTCGGCGCCTCCGCCGACTGGGACCGCACGCAGTTCACGATGGACCCGCATTATTCGCAGGCGGTGCTCTCGGTGTTCGTCGACCTTTTCAAGAAGAACCACATCTACCGCGGCAAGCGGATGGTCAACTGGTGCCCGGTCAGCCACACGGCGCTGTCCGACGAGGAAGTGATCATGAAGCCCACCAAGGGCTTCCTTTACCAGGTGCGCTACGAGCTGGTGGACCAGCCGGGCAAATACATCGAGGTGAAGACCACGCGGCCCGAGACGATCCCGGGCGACGTCGCCATCGCCGTGCATCCCGACGACCCGCGCTACACGGCGATCGTCGGCAAGAAGGTCTGGCGTCCGCTCAACCGCGTGCAGATTCCCATCATCGCCGACGCGGCGGTGGACAAGGAGTTCGGCTCCGGCGCGCTCAAGATCACGCCGGCCCACGACAAGGTGGATTTCGAGATCGGCCAGCGCCACCAGCTGCCGCCGGTCGACGTGCTCAATTCCGACGGCACGCTCAACGACCTCGCCGGCCCCGGCCTCGCCGGCCTCGACCGTTTCGCCGGCCGCAAGAAGGCGGCCGAGCTGTTGAAAGAATCCGGCGCGCTGGTGAAGGAGGAGCCCTACGAGAACAACGTCGGCTATTCCGAGCGCGCCGACGTGCCGATCGAGCCGCGCCTGACCTGGCAATGGTGGCTGCGCTACCCGAAGGTCGAGGAGGCCAAGATCGCGGTGCGCGACGGCCATATCAAGTTCCACCCCGATCGCTGGTCCAAGGTCTACCTGCACTGGTTGGAAAACATCCAGGACTGGTGCATCAGCCGCCAGCTCTGGTGGGGCCATCGCATTCCCGTGTGGTATGCGAAGGGACTCGACAAGGAGAAGCTCACCGAGGCCGACCTGAAGGATCCCACGAAGGTGCACGTCTCGCTCGCGGGCCCGGCGGACAAGGACAACTGGGTGCAGGAGGACGACGTGCTCGACACGTGGGCGTCGTCCTGGCTCTGGCCGTTTGCGACGCTCGGCTGGCCGGACAAACCGGCGATGGACAAGGCCGGCTACGAGTATTTCTACCCGACCACGACGCTGGTGACCGGCCCGGACATCATCTTCTTCTGGGTCGCCCGCATGATTATGGCCGGCCTGGAGTTCGTCCGCCCCGGCGAGCCGCTGGAGCGGCGCATCCCGTTCAAGCACGTCTATTTCACCGGCATCATCCGCGACCAGCAGGGCCGCAAGATGTCGAAGTCCCTCGGCAATTCGCCCGACCCGCTCGACCTGATCAGCAAATACGGCGCGGACGGCCTGCGCTTCGGCATCATCTCGATCGCGCCGCAGGGGCAGGACATCCGCTTCCAGGAAGACCGCATCGAGGGCGGCAAGAACTTCTGCAACAAGCTCTGGAACGCCTGTCGCTTCCGCCAGATGAGCGGCGACATGGCCGACAATTCCTCGTGCGGCGCGATCCTCGCGCGGCTCGAGCCGGCGAAGTTCGACGCCGACGACCATGCCATCCTCGACCGCCTGCTCGCCACGACGCGCGAGGTCGACCACAGCTTCGCCAGCTTCGAGTTCAGCGCGGCGGTGCAGGCGCTCTACGGGTTTTTCTGGAATGATTTCTGCGACTGGTATGTCGAGGTCTCCAAATCGAAGCTGCAGGATCCGACGACCAAGGCGAACTGCCTCGCCATCCAGGACCTCGTGCTGCGGCAGACCCTGCTGCTGCTGCACCCGTTCACGCCCTTCATTACCGAGGAACTCTGGCACCTGCTCGGCTACGCCGGCCCTGAGCCGGTCGAAGGGGGCCCGGAGGGGACGTTCCTGATGCGCGACGCGCAGATGGAGAACTGCTCGCAGATCGCCAGCCGCGGCCTGCAGCTCGACACGGCGGCGGCGGCGGTCATCGGCCAGCTCAAGGCCGTGGTCTCGCAGGTGCGCGCCTTCAAGGCCGAGCAGGGCGAGGCCGCGAGCAAGACCTCCGAGTTCGTGGTGGAGGCCAACGACGCCCACTGGACGGTGCTCGAGACCAACCTGGCCAAGCTCAAGCGCATGACCGGCGCCGGCTCGATCACGCGCGGCGCGATGTCGCCCAACGCCCCGGCCATCGTGACGGCCTTCGGCACGTGGAATCTCATCAAGCAGCTCAAGGGCGATCCCGCGGCCGAGAAGG
>JAQSDJ010000094.1 GCA_029945855.1 Lacunisphaera sp. | reverse complement strand
ACCACGCGAGGCGCGACCGTTACCCCAAGCGGGCACAGGGACGTGCCCGCCCACCCGATGACCAACCTAACCGAGTAATACTAGCCGGCCACCGAGGTTGATCTCGCGCCGTGCGCCCGAAGGCTTAGTATTCCGCCAAATCCCCCTCGACCATGAATGCGATTTCTTGCCGTCCTGAGACCGCCCTGCAGGCGTTCGTCCTCTCGTTGTGCGCGCTGGTGCTGGCCGCCTGTTCGGACAACCGGTCGGCCGCCACCCTGTCCGGCCACGTGGTGATCAAGGGCTCCAACACCTTCGGGGAGGAACTCGGCCCGCGGCTGATCGCGGAATACCGCCGCACCCGTCCGAACGTGACGGTGACGCTGGAATCCACCAACTCCGGCGCGGGCATCGCGGCGCTGCTCGCGGGCGAGTGCGACCTCGCGCCGACCTCGCGCCCCCTCACCCCGGCGGAGGAAGACCAGGCCCGCGCCAAGGGGATCGAACTGAAGGAATACCCGATCGGCTACTACGGCGTGGCCGTCATCGTCCACCGGTCGAACCCGGTCGACCGGCTGACCTTGGAACAGGTGAAGGCCATCTTCACCGGCACCGTGAGCAACTGGCGCGAGGTGGGCGGCCTCGACATGCCCATCCGGCTGGCCGTCCGCGATCCGGTCTCCGGCACCAGTCTGGGCTTCCGCGAACTCGCGATGGATACCCGGCCCTATGCCGGGGAGGCGGAAACCTTCACGACCTATGCCCAGCTCGAAGCCACCGTGGCCCGGGAGCCCGGCGCCATCGGCTACGCCAGCATGCACGAGGTGCAGGACCCCGGCGTCCGGGCGCTGCGCATCGGCGACACGGAGCCGAGCACCCTGTCGGTGAACGAAGGCTGGTATCCCTACGCGCGCATGCTCCGGTTCTACATCCACCAGACGGCGGTAACGCCCGCGGCGCGCGACTTCGTGCGCTTCGTCCAACAGAAACCGGGCCAGCAGGTTCTCATCGAACTGGGCTACGTGGGTCGCCATGAGAAAAAACTGGATGCCCTGATGCCCCTGGACTGAACGACCAACGGACCCTACGATGAAACCCTCCGTCCTCATCCTTTGCACCGGCAACTCCTGCCGCAGCCATCTCGCCGAAGGCATCCTCCGCGCCGCCGCCGGCGACCTCGTCGAGGTCCACAGCGCCGGCTCCAAGCCCGCCGGCTATGTCCACCCCAAGGCCATCGTGGTGATGCAGGAGATCGGCCTCGATATCTCCAGCCACACCTCGAAGCACATGAACGAGTTCCTGGACCGGCGGATCACGACGGTCATCACCGTCTGCGGCAACGCCGACCAGGCCTGCCCGATGTTCCCCGGCCAGGTGAACCGCCACCACTGGGGCTTCGACGACCCTGCGCATGCCACCGGCACGGAGGAGCAGATTCTCCGCGAGTTCCGCCGCGTTCGCGACGAGATCAAAAAAGTCTTCGGCGCCTACGCCGCCGGCCTGCGCGAAGGCCGCGGGTTGGAGGGCTGAGCCGCCACCCGCGGTCCAGAGCGGTTTCAATAATTTCGTGGCCATTTCTGTAGGTCGGGCTTTACGCCCGACATGTCGGGGATAAACCCCGACTACATAGCCGTTGCGGCTACACCTTAACTTAAACCGCCTAATCCACCGCATCGAGCGCCCGGGTGGCCGCCTTCCGGCTGCGCGCGGGGTTGGGCCGCAGCGCGCGCTTCTGGCGCTCTCTATCGCCGGCGTGCCGCGCCACGAAGATCGGCTCCTCGCTCACCAGGTCGCGGCCGGTCACATACATCGCCGTCGCCGCCGTCATCGGCAGCGGGATGTAGTCCTGCACCTGCTGCAGGTGCCAGTTCTCCTTCCGCAGGTATTCCTCGACCGCACCCATCTCCTCCTCGCCGCAGCCGGGGAAGCTCGAGATGAAATACGGCACGAGATACTGTTCCTTGCCCGCCGCCGCGCTCTCCGCCTGGAACCGCGCCACGAAGGCCGGGAAGTCTCCCGTGGGCTTGCGCATCCGGCGCAGCACGTCGGGGTGCAGGTGCTCCGGCGCGACCTTCATGTGGCCCGACACATGGTGCTGCACCAGCTCGCGCAGATACCCCGGCGTGCGCCGCGCCACGTCCATGCGGATGCCGGACTGCACGAACACATGCTTCACACCTGCAGCTGCGCGCGCCGCGCGCAGCAGCTCCAGCCCGCGCTGCTCGTCGATCTGGAAATGCGGACAGATCGACGGCCACAGGCAGCTCGGCCGGTGGCAGGCCCGGCACGCCGCAACCTCGCCGTTCACGCAGCCGTAAAGGTTCGCCGTCGGCCCGCCGAGATCCGACACCGTGCCGCGAAAATCCTCCTCGTCGGCCAGCCGCCCGATTTCCTGCAGCACCGAGCCGACGCTGCGGCTCGACAAAAACTTCCCCTGATGCAGGCCGAGCCCGCAGAACGTGCAGCCGCCGGCACAACCGCGCGAGACGATGAGCGAGTCCTTGATCGTCGCGAAGCCCGGCACCGGCTCCCGGTGGCCCGGGTGCGCCCGCCGCTGGAACGGCAGGTCGAACAACGCGTCGAACTCCGCGTCCTGGATCGGCGGCGCCGGCGGTTCCATCAGCACCGCGCGGCCGCCGTGCCACTGCACCAGACGCTTGCCGCAATAGGGCGTCTGCTGCGCCTCGACCACCCGCGTCAGCCGCAGCAAGTGCCGCGCATCCGCCTGCAATTCCTCCCACGAGGGCAGCACGATGGCGTCGCTGAAATCCGCCGCGGCCGCGGCCTTCGCGCCGAGCAGGCGCGCCGTGCCCCGGATGCCGGCGAGGTCGCCGTTGCCCGCGCGCAGCCGCGCGGCGATCTCGCGCACGGCCGACTCGCCCATGCCGTAGACGAGCAGGTCGGCCTTGGCGTCGGCGAGGATCGAGGGCCGCAGCTTGTTCTCCCAATAATCGTAATGCACCACGCGCCGCATGCTCGCCTCCATGCCGCCGAGCACCACCGGCACGCCGGGAAACGCCTGCCGGCACAGCTGCGCGTAGACGACCGCCGCGTGGTTCGGTCGCCGGCCGGGCGCGCCGCCCTCGCTGTAGACATCCTCCTTCCGCCGGTGGCGCGCCGCGGTGTAGTTCGACAGCATCGAGTCGAGGTTGCCCGCCGTCACCCCGCAGAACAGCCGCGGCCGGCCCATGACCTCGATCGCCGCGCGGCTGCGCCAGTCCGGCTGGGCGACAATGCCCACGCGCAACCCCTCGGCCTCGAGCACGCGGCCGATCATGGCCGCGCCGAACGACGGATGGTCCACATAGGCGTCCCCCGTGATCAGGAGCACGTCGAGCTCGGCCCAGCCGCGGGTGTCCATCTCCGCGCGCGTCATGGGCAGGAAAGC
>JAQSDJ010000093.1 GCA_029945855.1 Lacunisphaera sp. | reverse complement strand
CTACCAGGTCGAGCACAACGGCCGCATGATCACCTTCCTCGACACCCCCGGCCACGCCGCCTTCACCAAGATGCGCGCCCGCGGCGCGTCCGTCACCGACATCGCGATCCTCGTGGTCGCCGCGGACGACGGCTTCATGCCGCAGACCGACGAGGCCCTCAAGCACGCCCAGGACGCCAAGGTCGCCCTCATGGTCGCCGTCAACAAGATGGACGTGAAGGGCGCGAACATCGACCGCGTGAAGCAGCAGATGCAGGAGCGCCAGATCGCGCCCGAGGACTGGGGCGGGGAAACCGTCACCGTGCCCGTGTCCGCCCTCAAGGGCCAGGGCCTCACCGAGCTGTTGGAAATGATTTTGCTCCAGGCCGACGTGCTCGAACTCAAGGCCAACCCGAAGGCCGAGCCCAGCGGCGTTGTCATCGAGTCCCAGGTCGACGTGGGCCGCGGCCCGCTCGCCACTGTCATCGTCCAGCGCGGCACGCTCCGCGTGGGTGACGCCATCGTTTGCGGCGCGCACTGGGCGAAGGTCCGCGCCATGTTCGACGACCAGGGCAACACCATCAAGGAGGCCCCGCCGTCCCTGCCCGTGCGCGTCATCGGCTGGTCCGGCTCGCCGGATTCCGGCGCCAAGTTCCGCGCGGTCAAGAACGCCCGCGAGGCCGAGAAGCAGGCCGAGGAAGAGGAGCACCGCCTCAAGAAGGAAACCGTCACGGAGGACGCCGTCCCGAAGGACACGTCGCTCGACGCCCTGTTCGCCAACATCGCCGCCACCCAGGCCAAGACCCTGCGCGTGGTCCTCAAGTCCGACGTGTTCGGTTCGCTCGAAGCCGTGAAGAGCGTGCTCGAGGGCATCAAGAGCACCAAGGTCTCGCTCGACATCGTCGCCTCCGACGTGGGCATCATCAGCAAGAACGACGTCCTCATGGCCAGCGCTGCCAAGGCCGTCATCATCGGTTTCAACACGAAGCAGGAGAACGGCGTGGTCGCGGCGGCCAAGCACCACGGCGTCATGATCGAGGGCTTCGCGATCATCTACGAGCTCGGCGACCGGGTGAAGGAGATGATGGCCGACCTGCTCGACCCCGATCTCAAGGAGAACAAGACGGGCGGCGCCGAGGTGCGCCAGGTGTTCCCCGTCGCCAAGGGCTTTGTGGCCGGCTGTCTCGTCACCGAGGGCAAGATCACGCGCAATTCCGCCGCCCGGGTCCGCCGGGGCAAGGAAAGCGTCTTCGAGGGCAAGGTGGGCACGCTGCGCCGTTTCAAGGACGACGCCAACGAGGTCCGCGCGGGCCTCGAGTGCGGCATCCGCCTCGACGGCTTCGACGGCTACCAGCCGGGCGACAAGATCGAGTGCTTCGAGATCCAGAAGGTGCGAGCTTCGCTCTGACGCTCGATTGTTGATTCTCGATTTTCGAATCATCGGAGATCATCGGTTGCCAGTAATCGAGAATCGAAAAACCAAAATATAAAATTCCGATGTCCAACCGCCTCCTCCGCGTCAACGAGCTCCTGCAGCGCGAGATCAGCGCGTTCCTGCACTCGCGCTACAGCAGCGAGGCGGTGGCCATTACCATCACCGGCGTCGAGATTACGGGCGACCTGCGCGAGGCGAAGATCTTCTACTCGGTCATCGGCGGCGAGCCGGAGGCGAAGCGGGCCGGCAAATGGCTGCTCGGCCGGCGCGACGAGATCCGCGAAACCGTCGCGAAGAACGTCGTCATCCGCCACGTCCCGCTGCTGGCCTTCGTGCACGACAACCACGCGCCCCGCACCCTGCGCATTGAGGCGCTGCTCAGCGAGATCGACCGGAAAGAGGGGAAGCCGTGAGCTATTTCACCAAGTATGCCGGCCGCTTCGCCGTCCTCCTGCACGAGCTGGAGGGCCAGCGGGTCGTCGTCATCGGCCACCAACGGCCCGACGGTGACTGCATCGGCTCGCAGGTCGCGCTCTGCCGGGTGCTCCTCTCGCTGGGCATCGACGCGGTGTGCATGAACCCCGACCCGGTGCCGCGCCGCATCAAGTTCCTGGTGGCCGACACGCCCTTTTATCTGCGCGACCAGCTCCCGGCCGACGGCCGCACCGCCATCTTCACCGATTGCGCCGACCACGGCCGCGCCGGCGAGAAGGTGAAGCTGCTCTTCCCGTCGCCGCTGGCGTGCTTCGACCACCACGTCTCCAACGCCGGCTTTGCCAAGCGCAACTTTGTCGACACCGGCTCGGCCGCCACCGCCGAGGTGCTGGCGGGGCTGTTCATCGACGCGGACCTCGAGATCGACCCGGTCACGGCGCAGGCGCTCTACACCGGCATCATGACCGACACCGGCCAGTTCCGTTTTCCCTCGACGACCCACCGGGTGTTCAAGATCTGCGGCGAACTGGTGGCCAAGGGCGCCAACCCGGCGCAGGCCGGCATGGAGCTCTTCGAGCGCGAGTCCTCGGGCAAGCTCAAGCTGCTTCAGCACTACATCAGCTCGCTCAAGTTCGAGTGCGGCGGCCGGGTCTGCCTCGGCGTGCTGCCCCAGGGGATCTTCGAGGAGGTCGACGCCACCGTGGAGGACACCGAGGGGCTGGTGGACTACGCCCGCTCCGTCGAGGGCGTGGAGATCGGCGTCCTCATCGAGGAACGTCCGGGCGTCATCAAGGCCAGCCTCCGGGCCAAGCATTCGGCCTACCGGGTGGACACGATCGCCGCCCAGTTCAACGGCGGTGGCCACGCCAGCGCCGCCGGCCTGAATTTTGCCGACACCCTGGCCGCTTTTTATCCGAAGCTCACCGCCGCCCTCGCGCAACGGCTGGCCGAATACGACGCCGCCAAGAAATGAGCCTGCAACAACCGAAGGAAATCGAGGGCGTCCTCCTGGTGGACAAGCCCAAGGGCCTGACCTCGCACGACGTGGTCTACCACCTGCGCCGCAAGCTGCAGATGAAGAAAATCGGCCACGCCGGCACGCTCGACCCGATGGCGACCGGCGTGCTCGTCATGCTCATCGGCAAGGCCACCCGCATCTCCCAATACCTGATGAGCGTGGACAAGGTCTACGAGGGCGAGGCCACGCTGGGCGTCGTCACCGACTCGCAGGACGCCGAGGGCGAGGTGATGGAGACGCGCCCCGTGCCGGAGCTGACCGAGGCCGGCGTGCGCGAGCTGATGAAGACCTTTTTGGGCGACCAATACCAGACCCCGCCGATGCACTCGGCCATCAAGATCGGCGGCGTGCCGCTCTACAAGCTGGCGCGCAAGGGCGAGGAGGTGGAGCGCGAGCCGCGGTTCATCCGCATCGCGTCGTTCGACCTGCTGTCGTTCGTGCTCCCCAAGCTGACCTTCCGCCTCGCCTGCACCAAGGGCACCTACGTCCGCACGGTGGCGAACGACCTCGGGCAGAAGCTCGGCTGCGGCGCGC
>JAQSDJ010000092.1 GCA_029945855.1 Lacunisphaera sp. | reverse complement strand
ATCGATTATGCCCTGCGCGATAAAAAATACCGCCTCGGTTTCATCGCCAGCGGTGACCACAATGGCATGGGCGTCGGACTGGCTTGCCTCTGGGTCAAGGAGGTGAGCCGGCGCGGCCTCCTGGAAGCCCTGCGGGCCCGACGCTGCTTCGCCACCACCGGCGACCAGCTGGTCGTGGATTTTCGCGTCAATGGCGCCTGGGCCGGGTCGACCGTGCGGGGCGGCGCGGCCCCCTCGATGGTGTTCACCGTCGACGCCATGGACGACATCGCCTGCGTCGAAATCCTGCGCAACAGCCGCGTCGTCCATCGCTCGGAGCCGGCCTCCGCCACGCGGGTGGCCACGGGCGAATGGACCGACCACGACCACGCCCGCGAACCCGGTGTGCTCTACTACTATCTCCGCGTGACCCAAAAGAACCTTCATCTTGCCTGGTCCAGTCCGGTCTGGATCGAGACTTGAACCGGCGCCCCTCGTCCTCTCCGTTACTCTCACCTGTGCCCCTCTCCTCCCCATGAACGGCCCCTCCCTCCTTCGCACCGCCGCCCTGCTCGGTGCCGGCCTGCTCGGTGCCGGCCTGCTCAGCGCCGGCGCCACCAGCGCCACCGACCGGCCGAACATCATCTTCTTCGCCACCGACGACCTCAACGACTGGGTGGGGCCGCTCAAATCCCCGATCCGGGCCAAGACGCCGAACCTGGACCGCCTCGCCGCCCGCGGCGTGACGTTCCAAAATGCGCAGGCCTGCGGCTCCTTCTGTGCGCCGGCGCGCTCGGCCCTGTTCACCGGGCGCCATCCCGCCACCACCGGCGCCTACACCACCCAGGTCTATTTTCGCGACCACCCTGAACTGCGCCCCCTGCAGGTCGCCCTCCAGCAGGGCGGCTACCAGACGTTCGGCACGGGCAAGCTGTTCCACCACCCCGCGGGCTACGTCGATCTGCGGGGCTGGACCGAGTTCCACACGCGCACGGCGGCCCAGCGGCAATCGGGCTGGCCCGTCGACAGCTGGCGGCAGGGCGCGCCGCTCCCGACCCCGGTGCCCTTCAGCGCCTTCACGCGCCAGATGCGGGCGGATGCCGACAAGACCTTCCTGGAATATGCCCCGCTGCCCAATGCTGTCGAAAAGGACATGGCAGACACCCAGCAGACCGCGTGGGCGATCGACGTGCTGCAGCGCGCCCACCCGTCGCCCTTCTTTCTCGCGCTGGGCCTCTACGCACCGCACTTCCCGAACTACGCGCCGCAAAAATATTTCGACCTCTACCCGCTGGACGAAATCAAGCTGCCGCCGCTCAAGGATGGCGATACGGACGATCTCCCGCCGGCCATCAAGAAATTCTACGACCACCGCAAGGCCACGATTCACGACAAGCTGGACGAGCTGGGGCTGATGAAGGAAGTCCTGCGGGCGTATCTGGCCTCGATCTCCTACGCCGATGCGATGCTCGGACGCGTGTTGGACACGCTGGAAGCGAGCCCGGAACGCGACAACACCATCATCATTTTCTGGAGCGACCAAGGTTATCATCATGGCGAGAAGGGCCAGTGGGGCAAACACACGCTCTGGGAGCGCACCGCCAACATCCCCTTCATCTGGGCCGGGCCGGGGATCGCGCGCCAGGCCAGCGTCAACGCGACGGTGAGCTCCATCGATCTCTACCCGACGCTCGTGGAGCTGTGCGGACTCGCCCCCGATGCCGGCCTCGAAGGCCAGTCGCTTGCCGCGACCCTGCGCCAGCCCGCCCTCGCCCAGGATCGTAATGTGCTGCTCTGCGACATCAACGCCGGCAGCTACGCGATCGTGAACAGCCAGTGGCGCTTCATCCACTATGCCGATGGCACCGAGGAGCTCTACGACGTGGTCAAGGACCCGAACGAATGGGATAATCTGGCGCCGCTGGAGCAATATCGGGCGGTCCGGGACGAGCTGCGCCAGAGCGCACCCCGGCAGTTTGTCCCGCCCGGCCCGGAGACCAAAAACCTGCGCCTCGTGACGGAAGGCGAGAGCTTCCACTGGGTGGCCCGCGCTGCGGCCCCCAAAAAGAAGGCGAAATCAACCCCGTAGCGCCGGCCCGCATGACCTCGCCTTTCCACCTCATTCCGCTCGCCGTGGTGCTCGCCGCCACCGCCGGAGCCGCGCCGGCGCCCCGCCCGCCCAACATCGTGCTCATCGTCGCCGATGACCTCGGCTACGCTGACGTGCTTTTCAACCCGCAGCACCCGCCGGAAGTCACCACCCCGCACCTCGACCGTCTCGCCCAGGCGAGCGTGATCTGCCGCCAAGGCTATGTCACCGGCCATGTCTGCTCCCCCACCCGCGCCGCGCTGATGACCGGCCGCTACCAGCAGCGTCTCGGGCTCTACACCGCGGGCGAGGCCGGCTCCGGCGTGCCGATGGCGGAGAAGCTTATCCCCCAATTCCTCAGGGCCAGGGGCTATACCTCGATGCAGATCGGCAAGTGGCATCTCGGGCCCACGCCCGAATGGGGTCCAGCCCGGCGCGGTTTCGACGAGGTCTTCGGGTTTCTCGGCCGCGGCGCCCACGACTACTACAAGCTCAACGACCCGGCTGACCCGATTTATCGCGGCACCACGCCCGTCAAACTCGACGGCTACCTCACCGACCACTTTGGCCAGGAAGCCGTCGCGTTCATTGAGCGGCAAAAGGCCAATCCCTTCTTCCTCTACCTCGCGTTCAACGCCGTCCACGCCCCGCTGCAGGCCCCCGCCGACGAGATCGCGAAATTCAACACCGGCAACAAGGACCGCGACACCCTCCTCGCCATGGGCAAGCGCATGGACGACGCCATCGGCAACGTCGTCGCGAAGCTCAAACAGGAGGGTCTGTGGGAGAACACGCTGCTCTTCTTCCTCAGCGACAACGGCGGCCCGCTCGCCCAATCCGCCAACAACGCCCCGTTGCGCGGCGGCAAGCACATGGACTACGAGGGCGGCATCCGCGTGCCGTTTCTGGTCTGCTGGCCGGGGCAGCTCCCACCGGGCGAGAACGATGCCGTCGTCAGTTCACTCGACATTCTACCCACGGTGCTCGCCGCCGCCGGCGTGCCCGGCCCGACCGAAAGACCGCTCGATGGCACCAACATCCTGCCGCTGCTCCGCCGGGAAATGCCGCCGCTGCCGCGCAACCTGTTTTGGAGTTCCGGCAGCGACGAAGGCTGGTGGGCCGTGCGCTCCGCCGACTGGAAGCTCGTCGGCGACAAGGGCAGGATAAGCCTCTTTGATTTGGGCAAGGACGTCTCTGAAAAAAACGACCTGGCGAAAACGATGCCGGACAAAGTGGCCGAGCTGACGAAGCTCCACGACGCCTGGCTCGCCGCGATGCCGGATCCCGTCAAAGCCGGTGGCAAACGCTACGGGATGGCGCCCCCTGACGGCCGT
>JAQSDJ010000091.1:4425-40974 GCA_029945855.1 Lacunisphaera sp. | reverse complement strand
CTACTGGCTTTTCCCCTGATCGATCGAACTGCCGCAGCTGCTCGTCGCCGGCGAAACCGCGCCGATCAGCCTGATCATGGAGAACCGCGGAGTCGCGCCGCCCTACGCGCCGTACGAACTGCGGGTCAAGTTGTCCGGCGCAGGTGGACGCGTCGTTCACACCCTGACGACGGGCTGCCAGTCCTGGCTCCCCGGGACACCGGTGTCGGCCTCGTATCAGCTGCCCGTGGCGGCCGACCTCCAGCCCGGCGCCTACGACCTGGCCATCGGGCTTTTCGATCTGCACAACGGGAAAGAGCGGCCCGTGGAATTCGCCCTGCAAGCCAATCTCCGGGACGCTGAAGGGTACTACCGGGTGACCGAGGTCGAGGTGACGTCCCGGGCGAAGGCGAAGCGGTGAGATCGCATCACTTAAGTAATCTAATCAGTCTGAAACGACACCAGAATCCTATGAAACTAAATAAAATTGGCGCCCGCTTGGCTCTCATCCCGCTGATCATGGTCGGATGGGCGCAGGGCAATGAACTTAAAGCCCCGAAATCCACCAATGACGCGACCGTGCTAGGAAAGCTGGAGTACCCCTACACGTTCAAATACGAGGGCAACCCGCTGAGCCGGATGCACAGTGCCGCCGATCCCGATGTGAATGTCTGGGATGGCGTGGTTTGGATGTACTGCTCGCAGGACCGGAAAGTGGATCCGGCCAAGCACAAGCATCACTATGACGCCATGGACGGATACCATGCCTTCTCCTCCACTGATCTGATCAACTGGACCGATCATGGCGAAATCTTCCACTCCAGTGACGTGAAATGGGCCTGGGAGAAAGGCGGGTTTCTGTGGGCGCCGGGCGCGGCGCGCAAAGCGGGAAAGTACTACTTGTATTATCCGCTCAAAGACAAAGCCGGCCGCTGGCGGGTGGGAGTGGCCGTCAGCGACTCGCCCACCGGGCCATTCGTCGATTCGGGCCGTCCGCTGGCCGGCCTGGAAGGAATCGATCCCAAGGTTTTCGTCGACGACGACGGCCAAGCCTACATCTACAACAACCCCGGGGTGGTGGCCAAACTGAAGCCCAGCATGATCGAGCTGGCCGAGGAGGCCCGGAAGATCGTGTACGCTCCCGAGGAGATCATGAAAAATGAAACCCTCCAATATCTGGAGGGACCCTATCTCCACAAGCGCAACGGCCGGTATTATTTCTCCTATACCAACTGGAAAAACAAAACCGACCAGGGGTTTTATGCCATCGGCACCAACCCGTATGGACCGTTCGAATGGAAAGGCGCGGTGGGGCCCAGGCCGGCGGGCGCACAGGACCACCATTCGATCGTCGAGTTCAAGGGGCAGTGGTACTATTTCTATCACATAGCCGAAAAGGAGTTCCCGTTATACAAGGAGTCGCAGGGCCGCATCGCCTGCTACGACAAGCTCTACTATAACGAGGACGGCACCATGCAATTGGTGCGGCATACGCGATGAGGCCGTGACCGCCTCGACCGGGTCGTTGCCCAGCCCCGCCCGACCCTTCGGTCCCTAATCAATCATACGTCACTTTTCACTCCCCTCCCCGCCATGTATATTCCCCACCGCTTAGTGGTCGCCGTCTCTTCGCTCCTTGCGTCCGTCGCCCCGCTCGTCGCGGTGCCGACCCCGGTCACCGTGAGTGAAGTCGACGAGGTCATCCCTACCTATCAGTCGGGCGCGCCGGACCCCAACCCGATGTTTTATTTCGGCCGCATGTCGCAGGGGGCCGAGGGCCGGGTCTATCCCTATCCGCTCTACAACAACCTCACCGATCGCAAAGCAGACCAGACCTACCGCCTCGTTTACCTGGAGAACGAGTATGTGAAGATCGGCATCGCACCGGGCATCGGCGGGCGCCTGTTCTCCGCCTTGGACAAGACCAACGGCTACGACTACGTCTACCGCCAGCACGTCATCAAGCCCGCCCTGATCGGCCTGATCGGCGCCTGGATCTCCGGGGGCGTCGAGTGGAACATCCCGCACCACCACCGGGCGTCGACTTTCCTGCCCGTGCAATACCGCACGGAGGAGAACGCGGACGGCAGCAAGACCGTGTGGGTGGGCGAACTGGAGATCCGCGACCGGATGCGCTGGGCCGTCGGCTACACGCTGCACCCCGGCAGTTCCGTGCTGACCTGCTCGATCCGCATCCTCAACCGCACGCCGCTCGAGCAAACGATGCTCTGCTTCGCCAACATCGCGGTGCACACCAACGAGCACTATCAGATCATCTATCCGCCCAGCACGCAGTGGGTGACCCACCACTTCAAGCGTGAGTTCACCCAGTGGCCGATCGCCCGCCAGCCCTACGGCGGCGTCAATTGGGAAGGGCAGGATGTCAGCTACTATCGTAATCACTCCGCGGCCAACTCGCTGTTTGCCTGGAACTATTGGGACGACTTCTGCGCCGGCGACGACCACGGCAAGGCAGCGGGTATTCTCAGCGTCGCCGACCACCACGAGGTCCCAGGCAAGAAGTTCTGGACCTGGGGCACCGGCCCGCGCGGCCAGCTCTGGGAGAAAATCCTCACCGACAACGACGGCCCCTATATCGAGCTGATGGTCGGCGCCTACTCCGACAACCAGCCCGACTACACCTGGCTGCAACCCTACGCCGCGCGGTCCTTCGACATGAACTGGTATCCCTTCCGCGACATCGGGGGAGTGAAAGACGCCACCGTCGACGCGGCGGTGAATGTTGAGGTCAAGGACGGCGTCATTCACTACGGTTTCTACAGCACCACGGTGCAAACGGGCGCGACCGCCCGGCTGACTGTATCCGGAAAAACCGTCGCCGAGTCCACCCTCACCATCGATCCCGCCCGGCCCTACACGAACAAGCTTCCCTTGCCGGCCGGCGCGACGGCTCACGACATCCGGGCCACGCTGATCGACGCCGCTGGTCGTGAGCTTGTGGGCTACACGCCGATCAAGCTCACCCCGACGCCGGCACCCGAATCCTACACCCAGCCCAAGGCGCCGACCGACTACAAAGTCGACGAGAAGCTCGTGCTATCCGCCCAGCGCATCGGCCAGTTCCACGATCCCGACCGCGACCCGGAATCCTGGTTCGAAGAGCAACTCCGGCGCGATCCGGGTAACAGCGCGGCCCATACCGGCCTCGGTTTGCGCGCCCTGCGCGCCGCCCGTTACGCCGAGGCGGAGAAACATTTCGCCGCCGCTGTATTCCGACTGACCAACAACCACACCACGCCCAAGAACGCCGAGCCTCTCTATTACCTCGGCGTCGCGTTGCGCGGCCAGGATCGTCTCGCCGAAGCGTATGACGCTTTTTTCAAGGCCACCTGGAAGCAGGAGTGGAAGGCCCCGGCCTTTTTTCAGCTCGCCGAGCTCTCCGCCCTGCAGGGCGACCTGGCCAAGGCGCTGGAGCACGTGAACCACTCGCTGGAAGGCAACGCCCTCAACGTGCGCGCCTATGGCCTGAAGGCGGCGCTACTCCGCCACCTCCAGCGCGAGACCGAAGCCCGCGAGACCGTCGCCCATGGCCTCCGCCAGACGGACCCGCTCGATGTGCGGCTCCGGGCCGAGGAATGGCTGCTCGACCGCGTCGCGAAGACCGGCCAGCCCCTTTTCGCCACGCTTAACGACCACCTCATCACGGCGCAGGAACTCGCCGCCGAATATGGCAATGCCGGCCTGTGGACCGATGCGACGTTGTTGCTCGGCGAAGCGGTCAAGACCAACGGCCCGGCCGCCGCGTCGCCGATCATCCACTACTATCTCGGTGATTTCGCCGCGCAGCTCGGGCAGGCGGAACTGGCGGCCACGCATCGCCGCACCGCCGCGTCTAAGTCGCCGGCCTATGTGTTCCCCTTCCAGGCCGAGCTGATCCCGGTGCTGCGCCGCGCCATCGCCGCCAACCCGGCCGACGCCCGCGCGCCATATTACCTCGGCAACCTGCTCTACGATTGGCAACCCGCCGAGGCGCTCGCTCTCTGGGAAAAAGCCGCCGCGCTGGATCCGGCCCACGCCACCACCTGGCGCAACCTCTCGGTCGCCTACGCGCAGAGCAAGGCTCCCGACGCGAAAGCCAAAGCGGTCGCCGCCATCGAAAAGGCCGTCGCTGTGCCCAACGTGCAGGCCACGCACTTGGCCGAGCGCGACAGCTTCTATGCCGACACTGCGGTGGCGCCCACGCAGCGACTTGCTGCCTTGGAGAAACACCGCGCGCTGGTGGCGGCTCACGACGAGGCTCTGGCCCGCACGATCTCGCTGAAGATTTTCACCGGGAGCCTTGAGGAGGCCATCAGCCTCCTGCAGAGCCGCACCTTCAACATCTGGGAAGGCGGCACGCGGTTCAACACGGGCTATCTCTGGACCGACGCCCATCTCGCGCGCGGCATCGCCCGGTTGAAGGCGGGCCAGGCCCGCGAGGCGCTCGCCGACTTCCAACTCGCCACCCACTACCCGGACAACCTCCGGGCCTACGACGATGGCAGCCGCCTCACGGAAACCGGCTACTGGACCGGCCGGGCCCACGAGGCCCTCGGAGATCGGACGCAGGCCGCCGCGTTCTGGCAACGCGCGGCTGACTCCAAGTTCAGCACGGGTCGGCGCAACTCCGACGTCGAGACACCCGACGAGGCGTTCCGGCACGCCACCCATAGCTACCACCAAGCGCTCGCCCTGCGGTCACGGGGCCAGACGGACGAGGCCAACCAGATTCTGCGCGGCCTCGCCCAAACCGCCCCCGCCGACGCCCCGCAGCGCTATGCCACGGGACTCGGCCACGCCGGGCTGGGAAAAAACGACCAGGCGCGGGCGCAGTTCACCGCCACGCTGGCCGAGCAGCCGGACAATCTCGGGGCCGCCTGGGCCTTGCAACGGCTGAACGATTGACCCGCGTACCCAGCCGCGACGTCCCCCTTTGAAGTCCAACCCAAGAACCATCCCATGAAACTTCCCCGCACACTGCTCCTCGCCTCCGGCCTGCTCGCCTCCGGGCTCTTCGCACAAACGCCCGCCTCGCCGGGCACAGCCGCGGGCTCCACGAACCTGCTCGATGCCTCGCTCTCGCAGTGGGAGGTATTCATCGGGGTGCCTCATGCTTCCGTCACCGGCCTCCCGGCCGGCACCTTCCAAGCCACGGACGTGACCAAAGGCACGCCCCTCGGTCTGAACCACGACCCCAAAAAAGTATTCTCCACGTTCTCCGAAAACGGCGCGACCGTTCTGCACATCAGCGGGGAGATCTATGGCGGGCTCACGACCAAAAAAGAGTACGCCAATTACCACTTGAGCATGGATTTCAAATGGGGTGACCGCAAATGGGAGCCGAGACTGAATCAAAAACGTGACAGCGGCATCCTCTACCACTGTCATGGCGAACACGGCGCTTTCTGGCAGGTCTGGATGAGCTGCCTGGAGGCGCAGGTGCAGGAGACTGATCTCGGCGATATCCACCTGCTGGCCGGCACCAAGGCCAAGTCCCGCTTCCGCATCGTCGGGGAAAAGAAAAACATCTTCGACCCGCAGTCCCCGACCCCCTGGGGCTACTGGACGGGCCATCTCTCGGCTTCCGCTGAACCGGACCGCCCGCACGCGGAGTGGAACCATCTGGAGATTTATGTCGTGGGCGACTCGGCCATCCATCTCGCCAACGGCGTAGTCCTCATGGCGATTACGGAAGCCCTCGATAAGAACGGAAACCCGCTGAAATCCGGCCGGATCCAGCTCCAGTCCGAGGCCGCGGAGTGCTTTTACCGAAACATCCGGCTGACTCCGATCACGGCTTTTCCCCCGGATCTCGCCGCCCAGGCCGGTCTGACCACGCCCGCCGGGGCCAATAAATGAAGACCGGGCCCCACCCCAACACCTGCATGAATTCCGCCCCATTCCCTCGCCCGCTCCTCGCCGCCATCATGGCCGCGGGCCTGAGCGTGTTGGCGCCCGCTGCACCCCTGGTATCGCACGACCTCATGGCGCTGCACGATGCCACGCGCATCCTCGTGAATCCACACAAGGGTTGGTATCACCACTACCCCGACAATCATATCAACAAGTACGAGATTGCGCAGGATTCCGACCTGACGGAATTCCCCGGCATGGATCACCTCTACATCCGGCTGGCATGGTCCTATCTCGAACCCAAGGAAGGCCAGTTTGATTGGGCGCTTATTGACCGCATGATCGAGAAGTGGACGCGGCACGGGCTGGGCATCTCGTTTCGCCTCAGCTGCAAGGAGACCAGCACGGACCGGATCGAGCAGCAGTATGCGACTCCGCTCTGGGTGAAGGAGGCCGGGGCCCAGGGTGGTTACTATCGGCGCGGTGAAGTTGCCGGGACGGACGCACCGTGGGAGCCGGTCTTCGACGATCCGGTTTTTCTGGCGAAACTGGACAAGTTCCTCGCGGCCTTCGCCGCGCGTTACGATGGCAAGCCGTGGCTGCGCTACGTGGACATCGGCAGCATCGGCGATTGGGGCGAGGGCCACACCTGGGCCGGCAGCCGCAAGGAGCTGTCCTTGGCCGTGCGAAAATTGCACGTCGACCTCCACCTGAAGTATTTCAAGCGCAGCCCGCTCGTCATCTCCGATGACTATATCTACTCCCTGAATAACCCCGCCGAGCGCGCGAGTCTTCATCAGTATATTCTGGCCCACGGCATCAGTTACCGCGACGACAGCATCATGGTGAAGGGCAATTTCTCGCACTCGGGCGACCGCTTCACCGTGCGCAGCCCGGAGTTTTTTGCCGACGCCTATCGGCTCACCCCGACGGTGCTGGAACTCGATCACTATGGAAAAGTGAAACAGCTCGGCGATTGGGACGCCAAACCCGGTTCGGCCGCGCTCGAGTTTGGCCAGGGAAAGAAAGGCCCGGAGTTCTTTCGCGGGGCGATCGACCTGCTGCACGCCACCTACATCGGCTACCACGGCTATGCGCGGGAGTGGCTGGACGACAATCTCGCGTTGACGCGCGAACTGTTGAACCGCTGCGGCTATTGGCTCTTCCCCCAGTCAATCGAGCTTCCGGCGACGGCGGCCGCCGGGAGTGTCACGCCGGTGCGGGTGACGATCGACAATCGCGGGGTCGCGCCGACGTATCACCCCTATGAGTTGCGCGTCAGGCTTTCGAGTGATCGTGGAACCTGGGTGGGCGTGGTCGGCCGGAGCGATCGGTCATGGCTGCCGGGAACGCCCATTGTCGTGCAGGGGCAACTGACTTTGCCGACTGATCTGAAATCCGGCCGCTACACAGTGAGCTTGGGACTCATCGATGGTTCATCCGGCCAGGACCGTCCGGTGGAATTAGCCCTCCAGGCCGGCATCCGGGAGCCCGACGGTTTCTACCGGGTGGCGACGGTTGAGGTCGCGCCCCCCGCCGGTCCAAACCACTGAGGCCAATTTCCATGCGCTTTGATAGTAATGCCGGGGCGCCCCTGGTGGACGCCCGCGGGGGGCGGCCAGCGCCGCCCCTACTTCCTTACTTAAAACCAATGAACACCCTAACCCACAAACTCCGCCAACTGCGCCGCCTCGGCTGGCTCATGCTGGCGCTCCTCGGCCCGCTGCCTGGATTGACCGCCCAGGCCCTAGGCCCGGCCAAAGCCGAACCCGTCAAACCCGTGATCTCGGGTGAACTGAAGAAGTGGCACAAAGTCACGCTGACGTTCGCGGGGCCCGAGACCGCTGAGACGGACAAGGTGAACCCGTTCATGAGGTATCGCCTGAATGTGCGTTTCACCCACCTCGAGACCGGAAGATCCCTGGTGGTCCCGGGGTATTTCGCCGCCGACGGCCAGGCCGGGGCAACCTCCGCCACCGCCGGCAACCAGTGGCGGGTTCACCTCGCACCCGACGAAACCGGAACCTGGCGCTACCAAGTTGATTTCCGGACGGGGCCCTGGATGGCAATCAGTGAGCGCCAGAACGCCGGCGTGAGTGCCGGTTTCATGGATGGAGCCGAAGGGACTTTCTCGGTCGCCGCCAGCGATAAGACGGGACGCGACAACCGGGCCAAGGGCCGCCTGCAGTACGATGGCACCCGTTACCTGAAGTATGCCGAAACGGGAAAACCAATGTTCAAGGCCGGTCCGGACTCACCGGAAAATTTCCTGGCTTACGCCGACTTCGACGGCACGTTTCACGCGGACGGCCACAAGGACAACTTGGTCAAGACCTGGGAGGCCCACCGGCAGGATTGGCGCGAAGGCGACCCGACGTGGCAGGACGGCAAGGGCAAGGCGATCATCGGGGCGGTGAACTACCTCGCCGCCAAGGGACTGAACGTCTTCTCGTTTCTCACGCTGAACATCGTGGGCGACGACCAGAACGTATTTCCGTTCATCAACTACGACTCCCATGATCGCTTCGACTGTTCGAAACTCGACCAGTGGGAAGTGGTCCTGGAGCACGCGGACAAGCTGGGAATGTTCCTGCATTTCAAGCTGCTGGAGCAGGAATGCCAGGGATTGCTGGATAACGGCGCGATCGGAGCGTACACGCGGCTCTATTACCGGGAGATGCTGGCGCGTTTCGGGCATCACCTGGCGCTCAACTGGAACCTGGGCGAGGAGTCCGGGGACTGGGCGAAGGACCACCAGACTCCCCCGATGAACACCACGCAGCGCCTCGCAGCCGCCGAGTTCTTTCATCAGAACGATCCTTACCGCCACCATGTCGTGCTGCATAATCCGCCGGCCTTCGATGACATCCTGGGGCCCGCCAGCAAGTATACCGGCGTGTCCGTGCAGGACGGTTCGGCGGAATATCGCGGGGTCCATGCGCATGCCGTGAAGTGGATCAAGGCCTCGAAGGCGGCCGGAAAGCAGTGGGCGGTGGCGATCGATGAGTCGGGCGGCGCTGACCATGGCGTGCTCCTCGACAGCGAGGACCCCACCCATGATCTCCCGCGCATCTACGGCCTGTGGGGCGGATTCCTCGCCGGCACGTGGGGATGCGAATTTTACTTCGGCTACAAGCACCCCCATTCAGACCTGACCTGCGAGGATTTTCGCACGCGGGACCTGTTCTGGGACCAGTGCCGGCACCTCCTGGAATTCGCCGAAGGCCACCAGGCCGCGATCATCGCGAGTGATAACCATGACCAACTCGTGCAGCAGGGCGACTATTGCCTGGCCAGTCCGGGACAGTTTTATGCGGTGTTCCTGAAAAACGGGGCGGGCACCATCGACCTGGCGGATCAGGCCGGGAGCTTCACCGTGAAGTGGTTCGATCCGCGTAATGGCGGCAGCCTACAGGTAGGCTCCGTGGCAGAGATCCAAGGAGGCGGAGTGCAGACCCTCAGCGGTCCGCCCTCGACCCCCGGCAAGGACTGGGTGGTCGTGATTTCCCGGAAGAAGTAAGGCGGGAGGCCAATCGATGCAGAAACCAAGTCAGGATATCATCCAATCAAATTTATGAAACCCATACGTATACAAACCACCGTGGTTGCCACCCTGTTGGCCTTGGCTTTTTCCGCCCCCGCTCACGCGGAAGAAACACGCGTGCAGGCAGAGGACATGGCGCTCGCGGACTACCAGGTCGAACGCGGTCCATCCGAGGCGTTCATCAAGCTGACGGCACCGAGGGGCGTGGCCAGGTTCCGCTTCGCTCTTCCCTCCGGGCGATACGACCTCGATGCCCGCTATCTCTCGGAAAAGGTCGGCCAGAACACCTATGCCGTATATCTGAACGACCAGCAGATCATCTCCTGGCTGGGCAAGGACCGGGACGACCGCTGGCACCTGCTGAGCGAGCAGAAGTGGCATGTCCCGCGCAACCTCGCCTTCCACCCGGGGGATGAAATCAGGATCGAGACGCTGTCCGGCACGGGGTCGTTGGCGGTCCTCGATTATCTGGTGTTCACCCCCGCGGGCCGGATCGGCGCCGCGACCAAGCAGAGCCTGGTCACCGTGCAGCCCGAGGAGTACGGGCGCGCTTTCCGGAATCCCCTCAAGGGGTTCAGGCCCGGCTTCGGGAAGGAGCAGAAGCAGCCGCATGAATACGGCACCCTCGCCAAAACCTACTTTCGCTGGAACGAACTGGAGAACGCGGCGAGTGACGGCGTGGCCAAGATCACCGCGGTGTGTGATGCCAGGTGGCAGGGCGGCGCGGAACGGAACATCAAGTTCATCCCCCGCGTCTATCTGACCTGGCCGCGCCGGGAAAGCGGCTGGCCCGCGGACCTGCCCGAGGGAAATTTCACGAGTGAACAGTTCAAGCAGCGGGCCCTCGCCCTGATCAAGAAGCTGGGCCAGGCGTGGGATAACGATTCGCGCGTCGCCTTCGTGGAGATGGGCCTGATTGGCGAGTGGGGCGAGATGGAGTGGCCGGACACGACGGACGAGATCAAGGAGGCGATTGCCGCCCAGTTCGCGAACTCCTTCAAAAACAAACTGGTCATGGTGCGGTGGCCGAACACCTACAACGATGATATCTACAATTTCGGTTATTACTGGGACTCCTGGGCCCATCACGACCAGCGGTATTATGCCTTCAACCTCAACCACACCGCGCCCCGGTGGAAGACCGCCGTCATGGGCGGAGAGGTCGCTTACGACTGGGGCAACTCAGCCATTCAGCCGGGCAAGAGTCCGGATGAATCCCTGGTGAAACCGGTTCACCGGGACTTTGTGCTGGATGACATCCGCAAGCTCCACGCGAACCATGTGGGGTGGATAGCCAACTACGACCCGGCCAACGCAACCGCCCGGGCCGGCGCCGAAATTGTGCAGAAGGCCCTGGGTTATCGGTTCGTCGTGTCGGAGGTAACCTACCCGAAGCACATCGCCGCCGGCACCGCCTTCACGGTGTCCTTCAAGGTGAAGAACATGGGCTCTTCCCCGTTTTATTACAACTGGCCGGTGGAGGTCAGTCTGCTCGATCCGAAAACAAAACAGCCGGTTTGGCAGAGCACTTATGCCGACGTTGATATCCGGAAGTGGCTGCCGGGCGACCAGTGGGACGACCAGAGCGATAAATATGCCCTTCCTCCGGAAACGAGCACCGTCAACCAAGCCTTCGTGGTCTCGTCCGTGCCCCCGGGAGAGTATATCCTCGCGCTGGCTATTCTGGATCCGGCCGGGGGGCGCCCGAATGCCAGATTTGCCATCAAAAACTATTACAACGGCGGCCGGCACCCGATTGGCCGCGTGGGACTGGATCGCACGATCGATTCATTCGCGGTCTCGGGCTTTGATGACATTCAAAGTGATGACTCGTTGTCGTACGACAAGGTGGTGAAATGACGGCACTGCCTTGAACTGCAGCTGGGCTCATGCCGTTGATTGTAGGGTCGCCGCTTGTCGGCGGACCGTTCCGCGAGCGAATCACGTTCCGGCGATCCGCGACGGCGGGACCGACCCTACACTCGCGCAGGATTACTTCAGAGAAATACCAGTCTGCCCTCTGGGCAGAGCGACTTCGTCGGGTTAGCCCCGACAGGGCGATCATTTCACACGCCCCGCGAACCCTACACACCCCGCCCTGACGGGCAGCGGCCGTCGCCGAGCCTATGGCTGCCAGGCCCCTTTTCATAGAGGGGATTTTCGCTGGCGTGGATGGGATCCCCTCTATCAAGAGGGGTGGCACGAAGTGACGGGGGGGTGTTGTCTTGGCATTGTGGAGTATGAAATAAACGGCCTACCGTCGCACTTTCCAGTCATGGAATTCCGGAGGAAAATCTGGGCCAATTACAGGAGTCCGTATCGATAGCGCTCTATAACGGCTCCACTTGCCCCCAGAATTGGGGGCATACGCAGGCAAGGGATTTGTGCTAATCTGACTGTAGTTAGGCACCACTACCCCACCTCACAAATCGATTACTCCGCTCGTCAATTTCTGCCCGCGGTGATTTTTTGCTAACCCTCCGTTGGCGCCATGTCCTGCCGCAAAATCCCCGCCCCCGCCCCGTTCACGCCCTACTCTTCCAGACTACTCTCTCACTGTCCCAAAACCCTAAACCACCCCATGAAAACCCAACGAACCAAACCCCGCAGCCCGTGGCTGCTTGCCGCCCTGGCTCTGCTCGCCCTGCCCGCCTTGGAGGCCCAAACGACCACCGCTCCGGCAAACCCCGCGCCGGCAACCGTGAGCCCGGACGATGAGGTCATCGTCTTGTCGCCCTTCGAGGTCAACCCCAGCGACGACAAGGGCTACGCCGCGGGCGGCACGCTTTCCGGGACCCGCCTGCGCACCGACCTCCGCGACGTTGCCGCGTCCACCTCGATCGTGACGAAGCAGTTCATGGAGGACGTTGGCGCCACGAATCTCGCCGAACTCCTCGTCTATACCAACGGCACCGAGGTCTCCGGCCTCGGCGGCAACATGTCCGCCTTTGATGTCGGCAGCACCAACATCGATGTGGAACAGGTCAACCGCCAGCCCGGTTCGATCGTCCGTATACGTGGCATCGGCACGGGCACGACGGGTTCCGATCAGGCGCGGGACTTTTTTACCACAGATATTCCCTCGGACAGCTACAATGTTGATCGCGTCGAGATCAACCGCGGCCCCAACGCCATGCTCTTTGGGCTCGGGTCGCCCTCCGGTATCGTCAACGCCCAGCTGATCCGGGCCAAAATGAATCGCAACGCGACGTCGGTCGAGGCCAAGTATGGCCGTTTCGGCACATACCGCGGGACGCTGGACCACAATCAGGTCCTGATCAAAGACAAGCTCGCCTTCCGTTTTGCCACGTTGAAGGGCGAGCAGAAATACATGCAGGATCCGGCCTCTGATTTGAATGAGCGCTTCTATGGCACGCTGACGTTCAAGCCGTTCAAAAACACGACTCTCCGGGTCAGCGGAGAGTCGGCCCATCGCTATGCCAACAAGCCGCAGAACTGGCTTCCGACCGATCAGATCAGCGCCTGGTTCCAGATGGGGAAACCGACCTACGATCCGACGACTCAGCGCCTGACGTTCCTGGGCACGCCGCCGCCCATCCTGCTGGCCAACGGGGCGGTGAACCCTTTGTACCCGGGAAATCTTACCACGGTAAGCGGGGTGCCCAACACCTGGAATGGGGGAAAAGGCAGCTTGCTCGGGGGTTTTACTGATTCGATCTATATCATAAACGAGAATCCCAATGTGCGTTCCTTGGGTATCACTGGTGACGGCAAGGAACGGGGTGTCATCGGTTACGAATTTACGAATGATCGGGTGCATCTCAATGTTCTCACCACGCCCAATGCCACGAATCCGCTCGTGAATGACGGCATGGCCAGCATGCCCAACGCGCGCACTTATCTGCAGCGTCAAATGACAGGCGTGACCGGCGCACCCAACAGCACCAATTGGACGCCCCAAACGATGCTTTGGAATTTCATCAAGACGCCGCGAACCATGACGGACACCTCCATTTACGACTACTACACGCAATTGGTCGAAGGGCCCAACAAGTTTGAGAATACCCGGTGGAAGACCTTCAATGTTACGCTTGAACAACGCCTCGGGGCCCACGCGGGCGTGGAATTCTCCGTCGACAAGCAGGGGTTGGACTCGGCCATCAACAACCCCACCAACCAAAGCATTCAAATCGACATCAACACCAAGTTGCCGGACGGCACAACCAATCCTAATTTTGGCCGGCCCTACGTTGTTTCCGTCGGCTGGGCCGAGACCCAGATACGTGACCGCGAAGGCGCCCGGGTCACGGCCTACTACGAACTGGATCTTCGGAAAAATTCCCGTGACTGGCTGGGCAAGCTCCTGGGCAAGCACATTGTCACGGGCAATATCACGTCGTCGGACTATTTTTATGAGTCCTTTGGTGGCCGTCCGAATTACAGCGGGGCCGACTACCTGGATTCAGAACAGGCCGCCAATGCCGGCACGACGACCGTCATCAGCCGGAACTTTTCGGGGGATAAGCGGGCCTATTGGATGATGAACTACATGGGGCCCTCCTTGGCCAATGCGACGGACGCACGAAACGGCGGCATCCAGAGCACCCGTGTGGTCACCAGTATTTTCAACGTTCCCAGTGTGCTCACTCGGTATTATCAATCGCCTGTCACCGGCTCACAGGCGCCCGCGCAATGGCAGGACAAGGCGTTCACTGCGCTCAACGATACCAGCATGTGGACCACCCGGGACGGCAATGGACAATACACGATGAGCCGAAAAAAGAGCGAATCCCTCTCGAAGGTCATCATTCTGAACAGCCGCCTGCTGGCGGACAACCTGATCACGACGCTCGGGTGGCGCAAAGACAAATTCGAGGCCTTCGATTCCGGGGCGCCCAACCGCACGCCGGACAATTTCGCGCTGGTTGATGACCTGAATTGGCCCCTCAAGCAGACCATCTCGACCGAGGTCAGCACCTTTAACTACGGCCTGGTTGCCCACGCTCCGAAATTTATCACCGATCGGTTGCCGGCCGGGATGACTTTTTCGCTCACCTACAACAAATCCGACAATAAATCGCCGGCCAGCCCGGTTGTCGGGGTCGACGGCAAGCCGATTGAGGCCCCGACGGGCTCGACGAAGGAGTTTGGTGGCCGGGTGGGCTTCTTCGATGGCAAATTCGAGCTGCGCGTGGTCAATTATGAGACCAAGGCGGCCAATGCGACCAACCCCAATCTGCGCGGGCCCCAAAATAATATCCAACGGCATGTTAATCAGACCTACCTGAACATCGCCCAGAGCTTCAACAACCGCATCTACTCGGATCCCCAACCGCAGGACACATCCGCCCCGAAGACCGCCGGCGCGATTGCGGCCCAAAAGGCGTGGAACGACTTTTGGGCGACCCCCTATGGGAAGAACTTCCTCGACACGTTCCTTTATAAGGATGTCGGCCTGCCCACCCAGACGAAAGATGACCGGGTTGATTCGGTGGTCTCGACCTCCGATATCGTCTCCAAGGGCTGGGACTACGAGTTGATCTACACCCCGACGAGGAACTGGCGGATTTCCGCGAACGCGGCCAAATCTTCCGCGGTGCGCAGCAACACGGGCGCTGCGCTCAATGAGTTCGCGGACAAGATTGACGTCCTGATGCAAGGTCCGGCCGGTGATCTTCCGCAGTCGAATAACTCCACCACGGCGATCCGGGACGGTTTCGCGCAGGAGATCGTTGATATCCAAAAGGAAATCCTGCTGGATGGCAGCCCCTCCCCGGAAGAACGCAAGTGGCGCTTCAACGTCGTGACCAATTATACGTTCTCGGAAGGTCGGCTGAAGAACCTGAGAATTGGCGGCGCCGTCCGCTGGCAGGACAAGATCGCGATCGGCTATCCGGTGATCAATGTGCCGAAGGGCGTCGTGACCTATAATCCGCTGCCCGACGTGAAGCACCCGTATTACGGGTCAGCCGAGACCAATTACGACGCCTGGATCGGCTACTCCCGCAAGCTGAATACGGGCAAGTTGAAGCACGGGCTCAACTGGTCGGTGCAGCTCAACGTGCGCAATATCGGGGTGGATCGGAAACTCATTCCGGTGGCAGCCCAACCCGACGGCTCCATCGCCGCCTACCGCACCGCCGAGCCGATGACCTGGGTGATCAGCAACAAGTTCGACTTCTAAACCGAAATACTCGGCTTGGATTGCCAGTGCAAAGAGCGGACCCTGGTTGGTCCGCTCTTTTTTATCCCCACCCGGCTGGCTGGGGGAAAGCCGGCGGGCCCGCCCGTGAAACTCACCGTAAGCGTCCGGCGGGCGACCTCCTAGTCGGCGGAGGCGGGATCGGATAATCTCCCTGGATGGGAGCAATCTTGGCAGAATTAATCGACACGGGAGAAAAGCGCGACGAGCGAGGGCGGCGGATCGTGACCACGAAACAGCGGGAGCTGTTGCTCGCTGCCTACGCGCAGAGCGGGCTGACGCAGCGCGTCTTCGCGGAGCGCGAAGGGATCAAATATCACACGTTGGTAGACTGGCTGGCGCAGGCGCGGCAGCGCGGTGATGCCGCCAAACCCGGCCCACGGTTCCAGGAATTACGCCTCGGGCCGATCGGGACGGCGGCGCGAGCGGCGCCGCTGGAGGTGGCGTTGCCGAATGGCCTGGTCGTGCGCGGGACGAACGCCACGGCGATGGCCGCGTTGGTGCGAGCGTTGCTGGAGGGCGCCCCGTGCTGAGCTTCCCGACGGCGCTGAAGATCTATCTGGCGGTGGAGCCGGTGGACATGCGCAACCAATACAACGGGCTGTGGGCGTTGGCGGAGCAGAAGCTCCAGGAGAACCCACGGAGCGGGGCGGTGTTCGTGTTCACGAACAAGGACCGGAACCGCTTGAAGCTGCTTTACTGGGACGGGACCGGAGTGTGGGTGTTCGCGAAGCGTCTGGAAAAAGGTCGGCTAACGTGGCCGGTGGGCAGTGATCGCACGAAGCTGACGCTGGCGCCGGAGGCGCTGACGATGTTGATCGCGGGGATTGACCTGAAACAGGGGAGCCTGAAGGCTTGGTATGAAAGATAGCGTTTATCATGTTGGCATGCAACGTGCTATGTATTTATCGTGCCGCCGCCCGAACAACTCGCCCAAGAATACCTCCGGCTGAAGACGGAGGTGGAGGCGCTGCGGGCGCAGGTGGACTGGCTGAAGAAACAGCTCTTTGGTGGGGGCAAGAGTGAGCGGCAGGACAGCGCGCAGTTGGCGCTGCAACTCGGGGAGTTGGAGCAGAAGCTGGCGGCCTACCCGCCGGTGCAGAAGATCAGCTACGAGCGGAGTGCGCCCGTGGCGCGGGTCTTGCCGGCGGAGAACTTTGCGGACCTGCCGGTCAAGGAAACCATCGAGTTGATCCCCGCGGAGGTGCAGGCGGAGCCAGAGGCGTATGAGCGGATCGGCGAGGAGCGCAGCTTCGAGATCGACGTGGTGCCGCCGCAGCTCGTGAAACGCGAGATCGTGCGCCCGAAGTATCGGCACAAGGCCGATCGCAGCCGGCCTCCGGTGGTGGCGCCGGCGCCGGTGCGGGCCGTGGCCGGCGGTTACGCCTCGGCCGGACTCTTGGCTTGGGTGACGCTCTCCAAATACGTGGATCACCAGCCGCTCTACCGGCAGGAGCAGATGTCGGAGCGGATGGGGGCGCGGCTCTCTCGCCAGTCGATGGCCGACTGGATCGCCCGAGTTGCCGACTGGCTCCAACCCCTTTACCGGCAAATGCACCGTGAGCTGATTACCGGTGACTACGTCCAGTGCGATGAAACGCCGATCCGGTGCAATGATCCCGATGAGAAAAACGGGGGCACGACCCAAGGGTGGCTGTGGGTGATTAGTCGCCCCGGAGGTGATGTCGTCTTCGACTGGCGGCTGTCGCGTCGCCATGGCGAGGCGACCAGCTTGCTGGCCGGCTTCCGTGGCGTGCTCCAGTCGGATGCGTATCCGGCGTATGCCAACTTTGCCCGCGAGCACGAGGGCGTGGCCGTTGTTGGTTGCTGGGCTCACGCGAGACGGCGCTTCCATGAAGCGCTCAAGGAAGCACCGAAGCCGGCGGGCTTCGTCCTGCGTCAGATCGGACAACTTTACCACCTCGAGAAGATCTGGGACGAGGCCGGCTGGACGGATCCGGTCCAGCGGGCCGAGTTGCGGCAGCGTGATTTTGCTCGGCCGCTGGCGTTGTTGCACAAGGTGACCAAGCACCTGGCGGGGAGAGCGCGGCCGCGTTCGCTCATGGGCCAGGCCTGCCACTACCTGCTGGCGCAGTGGCCGGTGTTGACCGCACACCTGCGCTTCGGACAAACCCGGCTCGATACCAACCTCGTCGAGAACTCGATCCGGCCGACGAAGCTGGGCGCAAAAAACTGGCTCTTCATCGGCCATCCCGACGCCGGCGATCGCTCGGCCATCATCTACTCGCTCGTCATCTCCTGCAAACGCCACGGCATCGAGCCGCTGGCTTACCTCCGCGATGTGCTCACGCGTTTGCCGACGATGACCAACCAGGACGACCTCCGGCCGCTGCTGCCGTCGCAGTCGCAGTGGCGGCGCCCAGCCTAGACTGGATCGCGGCTTTACCCAAAACGGCACCACCATCGCGGTCCTCATTGGTGCCAACTTTGGTCACCTCATTGGTCACCATCAAGGTCCCAGACCTAGGTCGCCCGCCGTGTCACCGGCCGGACGCTTACAACTCACCCCGCGGCCTGCAGCCTGTTCGCGAAATACTGCAAGGCCGCCTCGCCGGTGCGATGTTGGGACACTACCCATTTCACACGCCCCCGCCACACCCCGCCCTGCGGGCACCAGCCGTCACCAAGCCCAGGGCTGGCATGCCCCTCTTCATCGAGGGGATTTTCGCTGGCGTGGATGCGATCCCCTCTATCAAGAGGGGTGGCACGACTTGCCTCGCCGAAGCTGGGCGAAGGCGGGAGTCACGGGGGGTGTTGTCTTGGCATTGTGGAGTATGAAATAAGCGGCCTACCGTCGCACTTTCCAGTCTTGGAATTCCGGAGGAAAATCCGGGCCAATTACAGGACAATCTGGGCTAATTGCAGGGGTTTGTATCGATAGCGCGCAATCACGGCTCCACTTGCCCCCAGAATTGGGGGCATACGCTGGCAAGGGATTTGTGCTAATCTGACTGCAGTCAGGCACCCCTGCCCCACCTCGCGACGGAGTTACCCCACCATTCAATTTCTGCGCGTGTGATTTATTGATAATTGCTCACTTACGCACAGCACCTCGAATGCAGGCGTGCCCCCGTCTTCTTACCGCCTGCTCGATCTCCTCATGGAAACGCCCCCCTCCGATCAGGTACAGTGGTTTGCGACCGAACTCGCGCCCCACGGGCCGGCTCTGCGCGCTTACCTGCACGGGTTTGTCAATCCCTCCGACATCGATGACCTCATGCAGGAAACCTATGTCCGTCTCCTGCGCGCCTTTGAGCGTGGCCCCGTCCGGCATCCACGTGGTCTGCTCTTCGCCACCGCCCGCAACGCCGCCCACGACCTCCATCGCCGCCGCACCACGGCCAACACGATTCCGATAACGGAATTCGTCGCTTCGCGCGTCTTCGACTCTGCGCTCAACGCCGCCGAGACCACCAGCCGCCAGCAGGAGACTGACCTGCTCGCGACGGCGATTGCCGCGCTGCCGCCGCGCTGCCGTGAAATCCTCGTACTCCGCAAATTTGAAAATCTTTCCCACCGCGAAATTGCGGAAAAGCTCGGCATTTCCGTCCACACCGTCGAAGCGCAACTCAACAAGGCGCTGCACCGGTGTGTGGATTTCTTCGCCCGGCATGGTTTGCCTTAAATCGCATTTTCTGCCCTCTCTTCCCATGGTGTTTTCTTCCGGCACTTTTCAATCCGCAGAATTCTTCGCCGTCGATCGAGCGGATCCGGGAGGTTTTCGCCCCTGCCGTCCGGAGCAGCCGCATCCTCGTGTGTTGTCCGGCCTTGGGTCTGGCCGCCTCCGCCAGGTTGCGGCCCCGGCCCATTGGGCGGACCATCCCGACTGCTGCCGATGAGTCCGACCCCGCATCCATTGGACGATTCCGCGCTCCGGGCCACTGCCGCACAGTGGACGATTCGGCGTGACCGTGGCCTGTCCGCCACCGAATCGATCGAATACGAACTCTGGCTCACCGCCGATCCGCGCCACGCCCGGGCAATGCATCGATGTGCCTCCGTGTGGTCGCTCCTTGAGCGCATCCCGGAAGGCGTCGCCGCCCCCGTGCTGGTTGCCGCCACCCGCCGGCGCTCATTTTGGCGCCGTACCATGGTCATCGGTTCCCTCGCCGCCGCTGCCGCCCTCGCTCTCGTCGCCCTCCTTCCCACCCGCCCGTCCGCGGCGCCCGCTCCAGCCGGCGCACTGACCTCCGGCCCGCGCCAAATCACGCTCCCGGACGGCACCGTCGTACATCTCAACACCGGCGGTGAAGTCATCGAACAGTTCACCGCCAACGAGCGCCGCGTGCGCCTCGCCGCCGGCGAGGCGCATTTCGCGGTCACGAAAGATCCGGCCCGCCCCTTCGTCGTCCAGGCAAAAAGTATCGATGTCCGCGCCGTCGGCACCGCCTTCAACGTCAGTCTCCAGCCAGCCGCGGTGGAGGTCCTTGTCACCGAAGGCATCGTGCAACTTGACCGGTCGACGCCATCGGTTTCCGGCGACCGCACCGCCCGGCCCGTCGCAGACCTTCCGCGCCTGACCGCCAACGAGCGCGCGGTTGTCTCCTTCGCTGGCACCTTGCCCGGGAGCGCCACTTCCGTCGTCACCACGGCGACCCCCGAAGAGATCGCGCACGCTCTCGCGTGGCAGGAGCCGTTGCTGCGGCTGGGCGGTGCGACCCTCGCCGAACTCGTGCTGGAGTTTCAACGGCGCTCCGGTCAGCGCGTCATCCTCGCCGACCCCGCGCTTGCGTCGCTCCGCGTCGGTGGCCGTTTTCGCGGCAACGACCTCGCAGGTTTCACCCACCTTCTGGCCACGACCCTCGACCTCGAGGTTGACGTCACCGCGGACGGCACCCTCGTGTTGCGGAAAAAAAGTTAGAATCCCGATAGAGGAAATCGCCCGATCCCGCGTCTTCCCTCTGCCGTCGGCCTACGGGACGATGGGAAAACCCCATCCATGTTACCCCGCAACCGTCAGGATGACCGGCCTCCCCGCCGCCACCTGGCATCTACGCTGATCCTCCTGTTCACGCTGCTACCGCTCCACCTCTATGGTGCGGACGTGGTGATACGGACGTTTACCATACCGTCCGCGGATGCGGAGATGACGCTGGATATGTTTTCCGATCAGGCGGGCGTTCAACTCGTCTATCTGATCGAAAACGTGCGCGGTGTGACAACCAATCCCGTGCAAGGCACGTTCGTTCCACGCGACGCGCTCGATCGGCTGGTCGTCCACACCGGGCTCAGGGTGAAGATGGATGGGAAAACCGGAGCCTTCGTCATCACACGCGAATCCAAGCCGCGCGCTGCTGCGAAGTCGCCGAAACCACCAAACCAAGCCCTGACACAGCCCATGAAAAAATCCCCCCGAACCCTGCTCGCCACCGCTGCCGGTTGGCTGGTCGCGACCACCGTGACCTTCGCGCAAACGGTGACCACTCCCGTGAAAGATGAAGTCATCGTGTTGACCCCCTTCGAGGTCAATGCCTCGGCCGACACGGGCTACCGCGCGAGCGGCACCCTGGCCGGCACCCGCCTCCGCACGGAACTCCGCGATGTCGCCGCCTCGATCTCGGTGGTCACGAAGGATTTCATGAACGACATCGCGGCCAACAACCTCGAGGATCTGCTTACTTACACCGCAGGTACCGAAGTCGAAGGCTTGTCCGGTAATTTCAGCGGTTCCGGCTTCAATTCCGGTGGCTTCCAGGAATTCAATGGCGCGAGTCGCCGACCCCAGGGCGAGACTCGCGTCCGCGGACTGGGTGCCGCTGATCAGACTCGCGATTACTTCCTCACCGATACGCCCATGGACGGCTACAACATCGACCGCGTGGAGGTGAACCGCGGACCGAATGCCATCCTTTTCGGCCTGGGCAGACCGGGCGGTATCGTCAACAGCGGCATGATCAAGGCCCTGACGAACAAGACCAAAACGAAGGTGGAAGCCCAGTTCGACCAGGAAGCTTCCCGGCGCCTGGTGTTCGACCACAACCAGGTCCTGATCAAGGACAAGCTCGCGTTGCGCTTCGCGACGCTCCTTTCGGACAAGCGCTATCAGATCAAGCCCGCGTTCATCCGCGACGAGCGGTATTTCATCACCGGCACCTATCGTCCGTGGAAAGGGGCTCAGCTACGCCTCAGCACCGAAAAGTCGGAACAGAAATCCGCCAAACCATACACCACCACCCCGATGGACTCGCTCACGTGGTGGCTTGCGATGGGCAAGCCCGTTTACAACCCGACCACGGGCCTCGGCTCCTACCTGGGCACGCCCTCGACCAATGTCGCCCTTCGTCCGTGGGACCCCGTCACGGGTGCCGGTACGCCCAATGCCGCCAACATCTTCCCCTTCACCTCTTCCACCAATCGTCCTGGTAACTTGACCGGCGGTATCCCCCAGAACGGGGCCCTGCAGCTCGTCTCGGAAGATCCCAACTCCTCGCGACTGGGCATCACCGGGCTGGATCCAGCGATCGTGGCCATGGAGTACGGCAACACCCGCGGGCGCCTGACTACCACGGGCGCTTATGCCAACGACGGCCTGCGCAGGCTGGGTAACGCCCAGGATTATATGCGGCAAATCAACACGGATAAGCCGCTCTTGTATAACTTCTGGAAAGACCAGCGCATCATGGACCCGGCGATCTTCGATTTCTATAATGAAATGCTCGAAGGTCCCAACAAACGGGAGTGGGCCTTCTGGGACACCTTCAACGCCAACTTTTCGCAGGACCTCGGCAGCAACGCCGGCTTCGAAATCACCTACGACTGGCAGAAACTCGATTCCGGTTTCGTCCAGCCGCTCCAGTTCCGGCAGAATACGATCAACATCGATATCAACACCCATCTGATGAACGGCATGCCCAACCCGAATCTGGGCCGGCCGATGACCAATACCGCTCTCGGCTTCCAAAACTCCAATTCCGCCGAACGCGAGTCCTACCGGGCCAACGCCTTCTACCGGCTCGACTTTACCGGAATGAAGCGGCCCTGGCTGGCGAAGCTGCTTGGCCGCCACGTCTTCACCGGTAACTACACCGAGCAGACCAGGGAAACCTACAGTTTCGGCGCCCGACTCGATAACATGGGTAACGACTACCAAGCGGCGAAACTCATCAACTCCCAGGCCGACCTTACCGCGGCCACGGCGGCCAACCCGAATCGGGTGTTCAACGTCGGCGGCGGCGAGCGTTCCGTCGTCCGCCTGGCCTACCACGGGCCCAGCCTGGTGAATGCCACTTCCATGCAAGGCTACTCTTTCAGCGGCGTGACCGCCCTCCAGAATCTCGATGGCGTGGAGGCGATCAAAGTCCTCTATTATGAAAGGCCGGCCAATGTCACCACCCCCCTCCCGCGTCCGCTCGGCGACTGGAAGACCGGCACCTTCAGCATCGTTCCGGAAGGAAAATACGACTTCAGAAACACGACGAGCGGTGGCGACCACGCCTACGAGAAAGTCGCCTCGACGGCCTTCGTGGCCAACAGCTACTGGTGGGACGATACCCTCGTGAGCACGCTGGGGTGGCGCAAAGACACCTACGATGGCCAGGTGGCTACGGGGCCGCTTTATGGGGCCGAAGGTCTCAAAGTTCTTGATCCCTCCGTGTGGATGCTGAACCCGCCGAAAACGATCGAGGCGACCAAGTTCAACTACGGTCTCGTGCTGCATACGCCCCCGTTCCTGCGGGGCAAGCTGCCCTGGGGCGCCGATGTTTCCGTTTCCTATAACAAGGCGGACAACTTCCAGCCGACCGCCCAGCGTTACGATATCTACGACAACGCGATCGCCCCCACCGGCGGCCAGACGGAGGAATGGAGTGTCCTGCTTTCCTTGTTCGACGATAAGCTGCAGCTGCGTGCGATCAGGTACGAGACCTCTGCGGTCGGGTCCACGGCCCAATTCACCGAAATCCAAAACCGGCTCATTCGGCGCCTCGAGAACCAGACTGAGATCGTCCGCAATACGGCCTACCGCGACGAGGTCACCCTCAACGGGTTCGGCAGCCAGCTCGCGGCGTGGGACGCGTGGGAAAAGACGGCTCCCGCCCAGACCCTGTATAATACGTTCAGGTACCAGTTCCCCAGCGGTCCGCTGACCGCCAGCACCCCCAACATCATCGTTCAGGAACGTATCCAGGAGGTGGTGGCCACCCAGGACGTCGTCGCTGAAGGCTATGAGTTCGACGTGACTTATAACCCGACCCCCCAGTGGCGCATCTCCTTCAACGCGGCGGAGCAGATAACCATCAACGACAATACGGGCCTGCAATTCCGTCAGATGATGGACGCGCTCGCCCCGGTGTGGGGCGGAACGGCCGCCCGCCTCCCGCTCGGGATGGGCACGACCAACGACCTCGGAACTGATTACTCGTCGATTGATGTTGATGTCCAGAAACAGGAACTGCTCGATGGTGGCGTCACTCCCGAGCTGCGCCGCTGGCGCTTCAATGCCGTGACGAACTACACGTTCAAGGGCGGCAAGCTCAATGGCGTTCGCATCGGCGCTGCCTACCGCTGGCAGGACAAGGCGGCCATCGGCTTCCCCATCAAAGTGGGTCCGGACGGCATCAACGGCATCGTTGACGTGATGAATCCCTACTACGGCGAGGCCGAAACCAACGTCGATGCGTGGATCGGCTACAGCCGCCTGTTGACCAAGAAAAAAATCAAGTGGAATGTGCAGCTGAACGTGAAGAACATCGGCACTGGTGATCGCCTCATCCCGGTGAGCACCCAGCCCGATGGCACGATCGATACCGGGCGCATCGCCACGGCCCAAATCTGGTCGCTGACGAACTCATTCGAGTTCTGATTCGGATCGTTTCTGACCGGAATTACGTTTCGGTCAGCGAACCCTCCCTTTTACTCCGGCGCGGTGTCGGAGTAAAAGGGCCCCCGGGGGCAGCTTCCGACCGGGCGGCAACGCGCTTGCCACCATTATAGGGGGCATACACGGGCAAGGGGCGTGTGCTATGCTGACCTCAAGGGCGATCCCTGCCCGACCTCTCCGCCCTGCCTGTCACCCCATTTTCAAGTCCGGCGCGTCGATGCTTGGCTCACAGCCCGCCGGCGCCAGTTCCCCGCGGCAAATTGCCGGCCGCAAAGATTCCATCCCAATCCCCGCCCTCACTCTCATGAAATCCATCTGTCCCCGAATCCCGCTCGCCCTGGGTCTAATTGCCTTGCTCCTGTCCGCCGGGCTGAACGCGCAAACCCGCCCGGCCCCCGCCCCCACCCCACCGCTCGGCTTCAACAGTTTCGACAGCTACCTCACGTATCTGTCCGAAGACAAGGCGCACGCCCTGATTGACGTGATGGCGGAGAAATATCTGCCGTTCGGCTACAACTATTTCGTGATGGATGCCGGTTGGGCGCGGAATGTCGAACTGTATCCCGGGTCGATGCATCCCAAGAAAACCCTCGGTGTTTCCATGGATGAATTTGGCCTGCCGGAACCCTGCCAGATGTATTTCCCCAACGGGATCAAGGCCATTGCCGATCATTGCCATCGGAAGGGATTGAAGTTCGGCGTCTGGATCATCCGGGGCATTCCCCGGGAGGCGGTCGAGCGGAACCTGCCGATCAAGGGGACGCCGTATTTTGCCCGCGACATTGCCGACACGAGCAATGTGTGCGTGTGGAACAAGGACAACTACGGCATCGATATGTCCAAGCCGGGGGCGCAGGCCTACTACAATGCTTTGATCAACAAGCTGGCCGGTTGGGGCGTTGACTTCATCAAGGTGGACGACGTGGTGCCCAATCCCCTGGAGATCGTCGCCGTGGCCAAGGCCATCGCGGACGGCGGGCATGCCATGGTCTACAGCCTGTCCCCGGGCGACGTGCTGCACCCGGCCCACCACGCCTACTACCGGCACGCCAACATGCTGCGGATCACCCGGGACATCTGGGATAATCCCCTGAGCATTGAAAAGGGATTTTATGCGTGGGAAAAATATCCCGGCACGGAAGGCGCCGGCTTCTGGCCCGACCTCGACATGATTCCCTTCGGTCGCCTGACCGTGGTCGGGACGGACGATATCCCCAACCTGCGGCCGGAACGACGGGCCCGCCAGAGTGATTTCAGCCAGGCGCAGATGAAAACGTTCATGACCCAGCGCGCCATGGCCGCCTCGCCGCTGTTTATTGGCGGGGATCTGCTGACGATGGACGATTTCTCCTACCGTCTGCTCACCAACCGGGAGATGCTGGCCTGCAACCAAAACGGGGTCATGGGCGTAAACGTGTACCGGGCCGGATACATCGATGTCTGGCTGACACCCCATAAGAGCGACCCGAGGCAAGGCTGGATCGGCATATTCAACCGCACCATGACCGATCGCAAAGTCACCCTGACCAAGCAGGAACTGGGCTTCGTCGCCTTTGAAGCGAGCTACAATCTGACGTCCGTGCGCCGGCCCGTGCAGCTGCAGGAGATCTGGACCGGCGAGACCATGACAATTGAGGACAAGCACATCTTCGACCTCCCGGCGGAGAGCGTGGCCTTTTTCAAATATCAAATGCAATAATGCCCTACCCGATGCGCCCGCCTGGCAACGTCTATTCATGATCGAGACATGGGTAGGGCCGTTGCCCTCAACGGCCTTCCGCTTGCATCAGGCGATTGAGGGCAATCGCCCCGACTATATTACCTACAGGCTGCTGACCCGGATCAGTCGGGCCCAGCGGGCTTTCGGGCAACCGCGCACACTGCGCAGCAAGCCGGCCAGGGCGGTGCCAACCGAAAGCCAGGGCCGGCATGGCCGGCAACCTCGCCCATAGATCTGACGTCTTCATCCAAAACCTCCCCATGGACATCTCCTCCTTTGTTCGCCGGTGGCAGGGACTCTTGATCAATACGCTTTGCCTGGCTACCCTGGCCGGATGCATGCACAAGCAGGCCCCCCAGGTCATTGTGGTGGGTGACTTGACAAAGCTGGGGCGGGAACTGCCCCCCCCGAGCAGGCAGCAACCCGTCTACTATTTCCCCTTGGTGGTCGGCTACAAGGAGGTCGGCTCCATCATTGCGGGGGAAAAAGTCCCCGAGAAGAACGTGGTCCTGCATACGCTGGCGAAGGAACTGGCCAAGCAGCACTACTTGGTGATGAACGCCGAGCATCCCCCGGAGCAATTGCTGGTTTTCTGGTGGGGCAGCATGAATCCCGAGATTCAGGATTTTGGTTCAAACGATCCCACGGAACAGGTGTTCTTCAATGAACGCGAGATGCTGGCCCTCGTGGGGGCCTACAAGGCCACCGGGATCGCTCCCTGGCAATCCAATGACCTGCGGACCGCGGCCCGGGATGACCGGTACTTCGTCATTCTGATGGCGTATGATTTTGCGGCGGCGCGCCAGCGCCAGAAAAAGCTGCTGTGGATGGCGAAGATGAGTACGGAATCCGTTGGCACCAGCCTGCCTGATGTGATCCCGGCCCTCGTCGCGAGCGGCGGTCCGGCCTTTGGCCGGGATACCCCGCCCAGCTTTGTCGACAGCGGGCGCATGCAGGATGGCAAGGTGATCTTGGCTCCGCTGGAGATAAAGGAATTCCTCCCGGCCGGCAAGAAGCAGTGAACTCCGCCGCCGTCTCCATGAATAGCCAACCTGCCCGCCTTCACGCCAAGCGCGGCCGCTGGCTGCGGGGCTTCGTTCAGACCTTGGCCCTCGTGACGCTGGGTTCGGCTCTGGGCCTGAGTGCGGCCGAACCGAAGACTGCCCCCGCCCCCTGGGTATCGATCTTCAACGGGCGGGACTTGACCGGCTGGAAGATTGTCGCCCTGGACAATCCCGCGCCCGTCGTGGTCGAGGACGGCGTCATGGTATTGCGGCAACGGATCAACACCAAGGAGCACTCGTTCGTCGCCTCGGAGCACGAATACGGGGATTTCATCCTGGAGCTCGATTTGAAGGACGATCCCGGCTTCAACAGCGGCATTTTGCTGCGTTGCGTGGACGCCGCCCCCGAGGCCAAGGTGCGGCTCAACGCCTATCAGGTCAAAATTGACAACACCCCGCGCGCCTGGACCGGCGGCATCTTCGATGACTTCGGCGATTCCTGGACGTGGCTGCACGATCTGGCGGACAACGAGCGCGGCCGTGCCGCGTTCCAGCTGGGCGAGTGGGCGCATTTCCGCATCGAGTGCATCGGGATCACGATCAAGGTGTGGGTCAACGGCGTGCCCACCTGCCATCTGGTGGATGACAAATACCGGCGCGGCCGCCTTGCCTTCAAGATCCACTCCGTCGGCAACAATCCCAAGGCCACGGAGAACGTCATCCGGTTCAAAAACATCCGCCTCATCACCGCGCAACCGGAGCGTTACGTGCTGCCGATGGAACTCCCGCCGCGCCGGGCGCCGGCCACGCCGGGCAAGTTTGACAAGGCGCGGCCTCAAGCGGATCGCCCCCGCCCGCCCGCCGGAAGCAACTGATCGCACCGCCCCACCAGCCCTGATCGCCGCCATAGTCAAATTTCGCAAAACCATACCATGAAAATCCTCCCCAACCCCGCCCTAAACCTTTTTCGCCTCACCGCCTGCGTCCTATTGCTGGCCTTGGCCCCGGCCCTGCCCGCAGCGGAAAAATTGAAAGCCCTGATCGTGGACGGCCAGAACAACCACAAGGTCTGGCCGAAATCCACGGTGATGATGAAGCAATACCTCGAAGCCTCGGGGCTGTTCGAGGTGGACGTGGCGCGCACGAGATTCATCTGGAGCGCCGAGCGCGAGACGGCGTTTTTGCCGCTCGCCGGCGCGGGCGAATCGGAGTTGGTGACAAATCCGCAGGCGGATCCTGACTTCAAGCCCGACTTCACGAAATACGCGGTCGTCATCAGCAACTTCGGCTGGAAGGCCGCCGACTGGCCGGAGGCCACGCAGCGGTCGTTGGAAAAATACGTGGCGGGCGGCGGCGGCTTTGTTTCGGTCCACGCGGCGGACAACAGCTGGGGCAACTGGACCGAGTTCAACAAAATGATCGCCCTGGGCGGCTGGGGCGACCGCACGGAGAAGGACGGGCCATACGTGTATTACAACAACGAGGGCAAGATCGTGCGCGATATGAGTCCGGGCAAGGCGGGCAGTCACGGCCCGCAGAGCGAATTCGTCGTGACCATCCGCCACCACGATCATCCCATTACGAAAGGCCTGCCGGATTTCTGGATGCACACCAAGGACGAATGTTATTCGCACCTGCGCGGCCCGGCGGAAAACCTGACCATCTTGGCGACGGCTTGTGATACGCCCAAACTCAAGGAGGCCGGACGGCACGAGCCGATGCTAATGACGGTGGAGTATCATCAGGGCCGCGTCTTTCACACCACCCTGGGCCATGACACGGAGGCCTTCGAGGGCGTGGGCTTCATCACCACCTTTCTGCGCGGCACGGAATGGGCGGCCACGGGCAAGGTCACGCAAAAGATTCCCGCCGACTTCCCGAGCGCCGACAAGACGTCGTCGCGACCGTTCTCGCTGGCGAAGTGAAGTGACCCGAAACCAGATATCTCTCATTCTCCACGAAGTGAAGAAACCATCCTTCGGCTTGCTCCCCCTGCCCTCGTTACCCTGCTTTCGCGCGGCCCTGCTGCTGCTCCTGTCGCCGCTCGTGGCTCTCGCTAACACCTGGGAGCCCCTCCCCACGCACGGGCAGATGCACCCGCGGCACGAGGCCGCTTTCATCGCCGTCGGCGATAAAATCTACCTGCTCGGCGGCCGGCGCCTCCAGCCGGTCGATATCCTCGATCCCGCCACGGGCGCCTGGTCCCAAGGCGCACCGCCGCCCGTCGAGGTGCATCACTTCCAGCCCGTCGTCTGGGAAAACAGGATCTGGCTCGTCGGTGCCATGACCGGCGGCTACCCGCATGAGCGCGCCCTCGACCACATCCCGGTCTACGACCCCGCTACTGACACCTGGTCCCGCGGCCCCAGCCTGCCCGAGCAACGCCGCCGCGGTGGCGCCGGCGCCGTTATCCGCGAAGGCAAGCTCTACGTCGTCTGCGGCATCATCAACGGTCACTGGGACGGTCACGTGGCCTGGCTCGACGAACTCAACCTCGCCACCGGCGCCTGGCGGGAACTGCCCGACGCCCCCCGGGCCCGCGACCACTTTCAGGCCGCCATCGTGAGCGACAAGCTTTACGCCGCCGGCGGCCGGCGGTCCTGGGCCGCGCGCAAGGAAACCTTCACCCATGTGGAACCCCTGGTGGATGCCTACCATTTCAAGACCGGCGCCTGGTCCACGCTGCCCTCCCCCGCCGGCGATCTGCCCGCGCCCCGCGCCGGCTCCATGAGCATCGCCATCGGCCGGCACCTCATCGTCGCCGGCGGCGAGAGTCTGGCGCAAACCGCGGCGCACGCCGAGGTCCATGTCCTCGACACCGCGACCGGCACCTGGTCGGCCTGGCCCGCCTTCGCCCGCGGTCGCCACGGCAGCGGCCTGGCCCGGCTCGGCGACCGTCTCTACATCGCTTCCGGCTCCGGCAATCGCGGCGGGGCGCCCGAACTTGATTCCGTCGAGGTGCTCGATATCGCCACCCTGCCGGTTGGAAAATAACCCCTTCCACCCCCGATTCTCATGAAGACCACCCGGCGCGATTTCCTGGCCACCGCCGCCCTCGCCGGCGGCTCGGCCGCCTTGCTGCCGCTCTCCGCCCGGGCGGCGACCTCCACCCGTCGTCCCGATTACACCCCGTTGGACCTGGCCCTCAAGCAACCGGTCCTGAAACGGGAATATTTTCCCGCTCCGGTCATCATTGAGACCCTTGAGCTGTTGCGCGACCGCGACAACTTCATCTGCCGTGTCCGCTCAAAGGATGGCGCCGAAGGAATCTCCCTCGGCCACCCTTTCATCTCCAAGCAGGGCTACCCCCTTTTCACCCACGCCCTGCAGCGGCAATTTATTGGGCAGGATGCGCGTGACCTCGACCACCTGATTTACCTCGCGACCGAGCGGAATGTGAAAATCCAGGGCGTGCCGCTGTGCGTGCAGATCGCCACCATCGAATTCGCCATCCTCGATCTCCTGGGCAACCTCGCCCGCCGCCCGGTGCGGGAGTTGATCGGCGACCTGCTGCACCCCGAGATTTCGATTTATCTCGGCCATCTCCTGAGCGAGATGCGCCGGCTGCCGCCGGAGGAATCCCTGGTGCTGCTGGCAAAGGACCAGCGCGAAACCCAGGCCAAGGCCCTGAAACTCCGGGCCGGCCGCGGAGACAACCTCGCCTCCGATATCGACAACGCCCCCGGCCGCACGGAAAAGCTGATCCGCCTGGCCCGGGAGAAATTCGGCCCCGCCATGACCCTGATGATCGATGGCAACGGCTCCTACTCGGTCCAGGAGGCGATCCGCATCGGGCGGATATTGGAAGAGCAGAAATATTATTTCTACGAGGAACCCCTGCCGTGGGACTGGTATGAGGACCAGAAGATCGTCGCCGACACCCTCGCCATCAAGATGGCCGGCGGCGAGGAGGAGTTCAGCCTGCGCAATTTCCGCTGGCTCATCGCCCATGACGCTTTCGACATCCTGCAGCCGGACCTTTTCTATTTCGGCGGCATGATCCGCACCATGCAGGTCGCGCGGATGGCGGCCGTCGCGGGCAAGACCATCGCCCCGCACATGTCCGGCGGCGGCCTCGGCTACGTTTACCTGATGAACTTCGTGCCCAGTTGCCCCAACGCCGAACGCTTCCACGAATTCAAGATGAGCGAAACCACCGACGCCAACGGCACCCTCGTCCCGATCCAGAGCAAGGGGGAACCCTTCACCTGCGTTGATGGCATCCTCAAGGCTCCGACCGGCACCGGCCTAGGCCTGACCATCGACCCTGCCTACGTCCGCACCCACCGACCCGTCGCGGTCTAAGCCGTAATATTGTTTTATACGGACTCATGCAATTGAGGTGGATCGCCACGGCGCGCTTCATCCTTCGTCGAGCCTTCGGAAGACAGGTCGCGCACCACACGATGACAGAAGTCCATAACTTAAGGGACATTGCCAAGAGCGATCTTCATTCGTCGCAGCCGCCGTCAGACGGCTGGTGCAGCGGTGTAACCGTCACGGCTGCCAGCAGTTGCCAGGAACAGGCAAAATCGTGTTCTAATCTTGCACTTAGAGCTTGGCATAAGCGTATTACACTAGTTGCATACATAATTCAGATGCATACTCCAGCGTCTAATCATCCATCGGCTCATGGTCTGGTCTCCGCCGCCACCGTGCGATCCCCCTCGCCCCAGGACCACCGGGTGCAGCGGTCCAACCTCGACCGCAAGGCGCACCAGATCCTGAAGGAGCTCATCGTCACCCGTCAGCTCGCCCCGGGGGACAAGATCCCGCAGGAGAAGCTCGCCGCCGACCTCGGCATCAGTCGCACGCCGCTCGTCAACGCGCTCAAGCTGCTCGAAAAGGAAAACCTCGTCGAGGCGCGGCCGCGCCGCGGCTACTATGTGCGCACCTTCGGGACCCGCGAGATGATCGCCGTCTTCGAGTTGCGCGAGGTGCTGGAGGGGCTCGCCGCCCGCAAGGCCTCCGAGGTCATCATGCCGGTCCAGAGCGAGCGCCTGCGCCGTTTCTTCCAGGCATTCTCCGCGAACGAACCGATCATCGACCTCGCCGCCTACGCGCAGGAGGACGAGGCCTTCCACTCCTTCGTGATTGAGATCGCCGGCCATGCTTTCCTCCGCGAGGTCCTCGCCTCCCACGATGTCGTGCATGTCAGCTACCAGACGACCGCCACCGCCGGCCTGATGCGTCCACCCGCCGAAACCATCGGCGAACATCGGGCCATCATCGAGGCCGTCTGCTCACGCGATGCCGCCGCCGCCGAACGCAGCATGCGCCTCCACCTCGCCAACACCCTCGTCGCCCTGCATCGCACGCTCGCGGCCGAGGCCCGCGACCACGCCGTGCCGAGCCCCCCAGGCGCATGAATGCCTTCGGCGTCAGTCCCGCCTTTGTTTTTTCCCGGCACACCACCGCGTTCACGCCGACGGATTATTGCACGTCGCTGCCGGTGATCCGCGGACTGGGTTTCACCGCCTACCAACCCGAGGTTTATTTTGCCGCGACGCTGCCCGCCTGGGCCGGCGGGGGCGCCCGCGCCGTCCAAGCCGAGGCGGCACGCTGCGGATTGCAGGCGTCGCAGTTCGTCGCGCATTTCATGCTGGAGGGTTTCACCAACGCCGCCCGGCTCGCCGCCGTGGCCGCCGACGTCGAGTTGTTCAAGCAAGCTGCGGCCATCGCCCAGGGTTTTCCCGGCTGCAAAGTAGTCACCGTGGCGCTGGGCGCGTTCCAGGTCGACCCGGCTGACGCCGCCCGCCCGGGCTGGTATGCGGAGCAGCAAGACCGTCTCGCCGACAAGATCAGCGCCTGCCTTGCGGTCGCCACCGGGGCCGGCCTGCAGCTGGCGCTGGAAATCATGCCGTTCTCCCTCCTCGGCAACTCGGACGGTTTTTTGCGCCTCCTCCACACCCTCGGCTCGCCCGCCGGGCTCGGCGTCAACCTCGACACCGGCCACGCGTGGGCCGGGCGAGAATTGATGGAAGTCCTGCCCTGGAAGCTCCGGGGCCGCATTTTCGGCACCCATCTCACGGACAACAACAGCGACCAAAACTCCGCGCTCGCACCCGGCCAGGGCACGATCCCCTGGGCCCCGTTCCTGCGCGCCCTGCGCGCCTCCGGGTACACCGGCAGCCTCGATCTGGAAATCGCCTGTCCGCCCGACCAGGTCACCGCCGAATACACCAACGGCCGAAACTATCTCCAATCCCTCAACCTCGCCTAAACATGCCCAAAGCCTCCACCCCCAAATGCGCGCTGATCACCGCCTTCGTCGGCCAGACCAAGGACCGGTTTCACGTGTATAACGACAACAAAACCCTTGAAGAGAAATTCGAGATGGTCTCCCGCATGGAAGACATGACGGGCGTCGAGTGCATCTTCCCCTATGAAACCGGCGAGGCCGCCACTTTCAGCGCGCTGCTCAAAAAATACAAACTCAAGCCCGCCGCCGTGAACGTGAATGTGAAGGCCGAGCCCGAGTTCAAGGCCGGCGGCCTCACCTCCCTCCACGCCGCCACCCGCCGCCGCGCCGTCCAATTCATCAAGGACTCGAAGGACTTCGCGGCCTCGATCGGGGCCGACAAAGTCACCTGCTGCCCCCTCGGCGACGGCTACGAATTCGCGTTCCAGAGCGATTACCGCCAGATGTGGAAATACCTCATCGAAACCATCGGCGAAGCGGGCGATTACCGGCGCGAAATTCCGCTCTTCCTCGAGTATAAGCCAAGCGAAACCCGTGGCCGCTGCTACCTCGACACCGCCTCCAAAACGCTCTGCCTCCTCAACGACATCGGTATCCAAGAGATGGGCATCACGCTCGACTACGGCCACTCGAAGTATGGCCAGGAAAACCCCGCCGAGGTCGTCAGCCTGCTCGCCGGCAGCCGGTTCCCCTACTACGTCCACATCAACGATAACAACGGCAAGTGGGATTGGGATTACATGGCCGCCTCCCACAACTTCCTCGAGTACGCCGAATTCCTCTACTACCTGCAGGAGGCGGGTTACAAGGGCTGGCTCACCACCGACGCTTCGCCGACCCGGTGGGACATTATCGGCTTCTTCGACGCCACCACGCGCCTGACGAAGAAAATGTGGACCCTGCTCGAGACCGTGGATCGCAAGGAATTCCGCGCGCTGATCCGCGGCGGCGATTACCTCAAGACCTGGAAATTCATCGAAGCGAATCTTCTTAAACTCTGATCCTCCCCTTTTGTGCAAAAACCAAAGATCGTAGTATTGGATGGCCACACCCTGAACCCGGGTGACTTGAACTGGGACGGCTTGCGCGCCTTGGGCGATTGCCAGGTATACGACCGAACCGCGCCGGAGGATATTGTCACCCGCGCCGCGGGCGCGTCCGTGGTCTTCACCAACAAGACGGTGCTGTCCCGCGCCACCCTGGCCGCCCTGCCCGCGGTGAAATTCATCGGCGTCCTGGCCACCGGCTACAACATCGTGGACGTCGCTGCGGCGAAGGAACGCGGCATTCCGGTGACCAACACCCCGACGTATGGCAGCCCGGCGGTCGCCCAAATGGCCTTCTCGCTCATCCTGGAACTCACGCACCATGTCGGGCACCACGCCCAGACCGTGCGCGAGGGCCGGTGGAGCCGGTCGCCCGATTTCTGTTACTGGGACTCCCCGCTGGTCGAGATGCAGGGCTTGACGCTCGGCGTCGTGGGCTACGGCAACATCGGCCAGACGGTCGCCCGCGTCGGCCGGGCCTTTGGCATGAAGATCCTGACCTAGTCCCTGCCCGAGCTGCCGAGCAGTGACGAAGTCCGCTTCGTCGACTGCGACACGCTCTTCCGCGAGTCTGACATCGTGACGCTCCACTGTCCGTTGATGGACGACAACAAGGGCATGGTGAACGCCCGTCGCCTCGCCTTGATGAAGCCGACCTCCTTTCTCATCAACACGAGTCGTGGCCCGCTCATTGTGGAGCAAGACCTCGCCGATGCGCTCAACGCCGGCAAAATCGCCGGCGCGGGATTGGACGTGTTGGCGGTCGAGCCGCCCCGGCCCGACAATCCGCTGCTCACCGCAAAGAATTGTTTCATCACCCCCCACATAGCCTGGGCCACGCGCGCGGCGCGGAGCCGGCTCATGAACATCGCCGTGGACAACCTCGCCGCCTTCCTCGCCGGCCAACCGAAGAACGTCGTCAATTCATAACCCGCCGGCGTCTTCATTCTCCCACGCTGAACCGATGAATAATTCCATGACCCTATCTCCCTCCACTGCCTCGATGGCGGAACGAATCGCTTCCCTGAAGGGCATCGCGAAACAGATCCGCACCCAAATCATCGAGATGATCTTCAAAGCCCAGTCCGGGCACCCGGGTGGCTCCCTCTCCGCGACCGATCTGCTGGCGGTGCTCTACTTCGACCAGATGCGGGTGGACCCCCAGAGTCCCGAATGGCCGGATCGCGACCGTTTCGTCCTTTCCAAAGGCCACGCCTGCCCGGTCTGGTATGCTACGCTGGCCCTGCGGGGTTATTTCCCGCTCGAGGAACTGGGCACCTTGCGCCAGCTCGGCAGCAAGCTGCAGGGGCACCCCGTCAAAAACAAATGCCCCGGCGTGGACGCCACGACCGGCTCCCTCGGCGTCGGGTTCGCCCAAGCGGTCGGGTTCGCTCTCGATGCGCGCCTCTCCGGCAAGGACTACAAGGCTTACGCGGTGCTCGGCGACGGCGAGATCCAGGAGGGTATCGTCTGGGAGGCGGCCAACACCGCCGGCCAGCGCGGACTCGACAACCTGATCATCATCATCGACCAGAACGGGCTCCAGAACGACGGCTTCTGCAAGGACATCATGGCCGTCGGCGACACGGAGCAGAAGTTCCGTGCCTTTGGCTGGCAGACCGCCCGCATCAACGGGCATCGCATCGAAGAGATCCTGCCCGCCCTCGAACTGGCCCGGGCGTCAAAGGGCCGCCCCTACTGCATCGTCGCGGACACCATCAAGGGCAAGGGCGTCAGTTTCATGGAAAACATCCGTGCCTGGCATGGGAAAGCACCGTCCGCCGAACAACGCGCCCAAGCCCTCAAGGAAATTCAGGAGGCCCTATGACCCTTACCAAAGCAACCAAACCCACCCGCCAAAGTTTCTCCGAGCGCATGGTCGAATTCGGCGCGATCGATCCGTCCTTCGCCGTCTTCGAATCGGACATCGGGTATTCGACTTTCACCTACCTGTTCGGGGACAAATACCCCACCCGGTATTTCAACCTCGGCATTGCCGAGATTGGCACCATGGCCGCCGCGGCAGGCATGGCGAACAGCGGACGCACCACGATCGTGAGCGGTTATGGAGTGTTTCTGACGATGCGCGCGCTCGAGGTGGTCCGATCCTTCGTCTGTTATCCGAACCTCAACGTGAAGATCCTGTCGTCGCATGGCGGCCTCACCGCGGCGATCGACGGCACCACGCATCAGGCGACC
>JAQSDJ010000091.1:0-4415 GCA_029945855.1 Lacunisphaera sp. | reverse complement strand
GCTTCGTCTACAGCCATCTGGGAACCAGCCACCAGGCGACCGAGGACATCGCGTTCATGACGACGCTGCCGAACATGAAGGTCTTCTGCCCGTGCGACGACCGCTCCACGCGCGCCGTCTTCGATCTCGCGATGGGCACGCCGGGGCCGGTCTTCACCCGCCTCATGCGCGACAACTATTTCGACCTCTACGAGGCGAAGACGGAGTTCCGGCTCGGTGGCTCCCACGTGCTGCGCGAAGGCCGGGACCTCACGATTGTCACCTACGGCGACCTCGTCTTCCAGTCGCTGGAAGCGGCGGAACTGCTCGCCAAGGAAGGCATCGAAGCCGAGGTGATCGACATGTATTCGATCAAGCCCTTCGACCAGGAAGGCCTGCTCAAGAGCATCAATAAGACCGGCGCCCTGCTGGTCGCGGAGAACCATCAGGCCCGCAACGGCCTCGGCTACGAACTGGGCGTATTCTGTCTCAAGCACCGGCCGGTGGCCTTCGACAACCTCGGGCTCGAAGATAAGTTCGGCGAAAGCGGGAAATACGAACTGGTAATCGACAAGTATGGAATGTCCGCGCGGCGCATTGCCGAGCGGGCCAAGGCCGTCTGCCAAAAGCGTTCATCGTCCACGCCCGCGAAATCCTGACACCCCGGCTGCCGGCGCATCCCCCAAAAACCAGCTCATGATACCCCGCCGTTTCCTCATCATCCTCGCGACCTTTTCGCTCTCGGTGCTGCTCTATGTCGACCGGGCATGCATCTCGACCGCCAAGGAGCCGATCATCGCCGCACTCAGCCAGACCGACCCCCAGTGGCTGGACCATGCGTGGGCGGAAAAACGCTGGGGCTGGATCATGGCTGCCTTCGCCTTCGGCTATGCCCTTTTTCAGACACCCTCCGGTGCCTTTGCCGACCGCTTGGGCGCCCGCCGCACCCTCGCGGCAGTCGTGACCCTTTGGTCGATTTTCACCGGGCTGACGGCCGCCGCCTGGAATCTAGCTTCGCTGATGGTGATCCGCTTCCTGTTCGGCGGCGGTGAAGCCGGCGCTTTCCCCGGCATGGCGCGCGTCGTCTATTCCTGGATACCCGTGAAGGAACGCGGCCTGGTCAAGGGCATCAATTTCTCCGGCTCCCGCCTCGGGGCCGCCGTCACGATGCCCATTCTGCCCTGGATGATCACGACGCTCGGATGGAAGCAGTCTTTTCTGCTCCTGATGGTGATCGGATTCTGCTGGTCGCTCGCCTGGTGGTTCTGGTTCCGCGATGAACCGGCCGACCATCCCGGCATTCCGCCGGAGGAACTCGCCTTCATCCTCGGCAACCGCCAGCAGGCCGGCGGCAACGACCAGCCCGCGAAGCCGCTCTCCCTCGGCACCCTCTTCGGGTCCGGCAATCTCTGGCTCGTCATGGGCCAGTATTTTTGCAGCAACTTCACGTTCTTCTTCTGCCTCACCTGGCTGTATCCTTACGTCAAGAAGACCTACGCCCTCACGGCCGTGAACGCCGGCTTCTACGCCATGGCGCCGCTGCTGGCCGGCGCCGTGGGCAACATCTTCTCCGGCTGGCTGGTGGATCATCTCTACAAGACCGGCCGGGTCGCCCTCTCCCGGCGGGTGCCGGCCATGATCGGCTTCGCGCTCGCCGCCCTCGGCATGGTCATGAGCGTCGGCCAGGAAAGTGCCCTCGGCGCGATCCTCTGGCTCTCCCTCGCGGTCTTCGGCGCGGACATGACGCTCAGCCCGTCTTGGTCCCTCTGCATCGACATCGGCGGCAAGAACGCCGGGGCCGTCTCCGGCACGATGAACATGGCCGGCAACCTCGGCGCCGCCTTCGTCGGCCTGATCTTCCCCTACCTCCTGATCGCCTACGGGCCCAAAGGTTTCTTCTACGTTGGCGCCGCCCTGAACGTGCTCGCGCTTGGCCTGTGGACGCTCGCCCGCTCCGACCGGAAAATCGAGGAGCCCGCCTGATGGGTTCTTTTCCGGAATGAGGACCAACCAGCCGACAACGAACCGCCCCCCACCGTTTTTATGGAATCGAAATATCGCGCCCTGGCCCACGAAATGATCCTGACCGGCGTCAATACCGCCGATCCCCGGCAGTCGATCAAGCACAGTGTTCGCGTGGAGGGGGACACCCTCACCGTGCGGACCGACACCTACTCCCTCAAGGATTACGATCGTATCCTGCTTTTTGGCATCGGCAAGGCGGCGACTCCCATGTGCCAGTCTTTCGAGGAGATCTTGAAACCTGACGGCGGACTCGTGATCACGAAGATCGGCGCGGAAATCGGCATCGCGGAGGTGAAGACCATTCCCGTCATGCGCGCCTACCACCCCGAGCCGCGCAAGGAGAATGCGGAATATTGCCGGATGATCTTGGACATGATCGATGCCATTGGGGCGGACGAACGCGTCCTGGTCTTCCTGATGGTTTCGGGCGGCGGCTCGGCCCTCTTCTCCTGCGCCCCGGCCACGGTCGGCATCGAGGACAAGTTCGTGCTCAACCAGCTCCTGATGAAATGCGGGGCGAACATCCATGACATCAATACCATCCGGAAGCACTGTTCGGAGGTAAAAGGAGGCAAGTTCGGCAAACGGGTGTCGGCCAAGGGCGCCACACTGATCTCCCTGATCCTCTCCGACGTGGTCGGCGACGATCTGAGTGTCATCGCCTCCGGACCCAGCTACAAGGATGCCACCACCTTTGCCGACGCGATCCGCTTGCTGAAGCAATATGGCATTTGGGACGAGACGCCCCAGCCGATTCAGGCCCACCTGCAACTTGGCTTGGCGAATCCGGAAATGGAGCCCCCGCGCGAGGTGCCCGAGCGCGTGCACAATTACCTGATCGGAAACAATCTGGCGGCCTTGAAAGCGGTGCAGGCCATCGCCGTCCGGGAGGGCTTCAACACGATGATTCTGACGAGTCAGAATTCCGGCGAGGCGAAGATCGTCGCCAAGGCGTACATGGGTATCGCCAAGGAAATCCAGGACTCGCACCACCCAGTGTCGACGCCCGCCTGCCTGATCGTCGGCGGAGAAATGATCGTGACCTTCAAGTGGGAGGATCGCGACGGCTTCGGACCAACGCGGGAATTCGTCCTGAGTTCGGCCCTCGAAATCCAAGGCCGGAAAAACATCGTGATCGCCGGCTGCGACTCCGACGGGGTGGATGGCGAAGGCAAGGCCGGGGCGATGGCCGATGGTCAGACCGTCGCCCGGGCGACTTTGAACGCGAAGCACTACCTGGATACGCATGATGCGGAAGCTTTCTTCGACAGCCTGAACGATTCCATCGAGTTCAAGAGCATGACCAACGTGAATGACATCATCGTCATCTTCATTGGCGAGAACGCGTAAACTCCCGGGGCCACGCGGGCCCACCCGCCCGCGATTCCCCGGCTGCCCTGACCCAATACCCCTGAATTCTCATGAAAACCCCCGCCCTCCTCACGCTCGCGCTCGCCCTTTTCGCCAGCCCGGTCCTCCTGGCCGCTCCCGCGTCCGCGCCGAGGTCTGCGCCCAAGACCACCCTCTCCATCAGCAGCGACCAGTTTTCCCTCAACGGCCAGCCGACCTACGCCGGCCGCACCTGGAAGGGCAAGAAGATCGAGGGCCTCATGATGAACTCCCGCATGGTCCAGGGCGTCTTCGACGATCTGAACCCTCAGACTGTCTCACGCTGGGCCTACCCAGACACGGGCAAGTGGGATGCCGAGCGCAACACCCGCGAATTTCTTGCCGCCATGCCCGCCTGGCGCGCGCACGGCCTGCTCTCCTTCACCATCAACTTCCAAGGCGGCTCCCCGGAGGGCTACTCCAAGAGCCAGCCGTGGATCAACAGCGCGTTTCGCGCCGACGGCACCCTCATTCCCGAGTATCTCGCCCGCATGGAGCGCATCATCAACTTCGCCGACGACCTGGGCATGGTTGTCGTGCTCGGCTATTTCTACTTCGGTCAGGACCAACTCCTCACGGACGAGGCTGCCGTCATCCGCGGCGTCGATGCCGCCACGCGCTGGGTTCTCGATCACGGCTGGCGCAACGTCCTCATCGAGATCAATAACGAGTGCAACGGCAGCTACGACCACCCGATTCTAAAGCCCGAGCGCGTGCCCGAGCTGATCGAGCGGGTGAAAGGCATGAAGTCCGCCGACGGCCGCCGTCTTCTGGTCAGCACCTCCTACGGCGGCAACATCGTCCCCAAGGAAAACGTCGTGCGTGCCTCCGACTTCCTGCTGCTGCACGGCAACGGCGTCAGCGATCCCAAACGCATCGTCGAGATGGTCCAGCTCACCCGCCAGGTCGCCGGCTACACGCCCAAGCCGATCTTTTTCAACGAGGACGACCACTTCAACTTCGACGCTCCGGTCAACAACTTCACCGCCGCCGGCGGCGAATACTGCGGCTGGGGCTATTTC
>JAQSDJ010000090.1 GCA_029945855.1 Lacunisphaera sp. | reverse complement strand
CCCACTGGATACGATGTCCTGAAGTCAAAGTGGATAGGATGTCTTGGTTGCACCGGGGCCGGGGATCAACTTTCAACTTTCAACTTCCAACTTCCGACTTCCGACTTCCGTCCTCTGCCTGCTTCCCTCCTCAGGTTTCAGGTCTCAGCTTTCAGGTTTCGCTTCTACTTCCCCGCCGCCACGAAATGTATGCCGCCGGCGGAATCCACGCCACCGGCACCGGCCGCGATGACATTTTGTCCGGTGGCCGCCGCCAGGTTCGCGTCTCCCGCAGGGAAAAGCTTCGCTGCAATGCGCACCTCGGCGGCGACCGCGGGTGAGAGCCGGATCGCCGTGAGCCATTCGCTGTTCACGGAAATCGTCGCCCGGCCGGACGTCACCGTCAGGCCCGGCGCATTGCGACGCGCCCAATTCTCGATGCAGCCGTTCAACAGGGCAAAAGACAGCGGCGGCTGCGCCTGCCAGTAGGTGAGCTCGACGTCAAAAACCTCTCGGCCCAGCACCAGCTGATACGCGCGCCCGATAACCTTGGCGTATTCTTCGGGATGCCCGGCCAGCCACTGCACGTGCTGCTTCATCAACGCGGTGTAGGTCGGTCGGCCGGCTGCCCAGGCCTTGCGCTCCTCTTCCGTCGGCCCGCGGCCGAAAGCATCTGCGCAGGCTTTTTCCACGACGCTCTCGCCCTGCGCCGGCAACCGCGCCACCAGATCGGCGACCGACATTTTTTCCTGTTTGCCCCAGAGTTCGATCTCGCCGGCAGCCGGCGCCCGCCCCAGCGCGAGGACGAAAGCCGCCCCGACGCGTTCCGTCTGCCCCTCCGACACAGCGAAAGCCGGCACGACCGGCGGGATCAGCGCCGCCAGGAGAACCAAAGAGGACAATATTTTCATGATAACCCGCCCGGAAGCCAACCCGCGTCCCCGCCAGCGGTCAACCTATCACCTTTGATTCCGGACCGCCCCCATGCCCTAGGTTCACCACCCTTGGACCCGGCCCCCCCTCGGCCGGTAGTAGGCGGCGCGAGGTGTAGACTTTCCCATTCCTTCACTCGTCCCGGACAATGTCACTTAATAGGTGACATGTGGCTTTGCCGCTAGCTCGGACGTTTGCCTTGGCGGACGGACATGAGCCAGGCGAGCAGCTGCAGGGTGCGCTCGGCATCGGGCATTTGTCCGCCGCCGGTCACGAAGGCGTTGATCCGCTGGCGCGGCAGGCCCAGGACGCGACCCAGATTCACCTGCTGCCCGTATTTCTGCAATTCGGGGCGCAGTTGGGCCCGCAGCTTGTTCCAGAGCGGGGTCTCCTTGCCCGGGCGCAGCGTGCGTCCGCCCCGCGCCCCGCGCTTGCGTGCAACCCGGGTTTTCTTGGGGGTCGGCTGCGCCATCTTCTCAGCCGCATCCAGGAGGGCCTCCATGACGGCGACACCAAACCACGGGTGAATCGGGCTTACGCGCATGTCACCTATTAAGTGACATCCTCCGGCACACGCAAGCCCCGGATGCCCCCAGGCCCAATGTCACTTATTAGGTGACATCTGGCTTGGACGGAGATGGGTGGGGCGAGGCCTAAGGGGCGGCGGGGCCCGGCGCAGAGGCGGGGGGCGAGGCAAAGCCGGACGTCCAATTGCCGGTTAGCTGAGCGTCCAATTGCCGGTCAGGCGGGCGGCGGTTTGGCGGGGCGGCCTAGTGTTTCCGCAGCAGGTCGAGGAGCCGGCGGTCGAGCTTCTGGCCGTGCCAGTCCTCGTAGGCCACGTCGGCGCGGTTGGAATTCAGGACGCCGAAGTCGCCGCTGAACTCCCAGAGGGCATAGCCGATCCCGTGCGTCGTGAGGATATCCAGCACGTCGCCGAACCAGGCAAGAAACACGGCATGCGGCGTCTTGGTCCAGCAGCCGCACTCGCCGCAATGCACGCCCACGCCCCGTTGCATCATCTCGATCCACGGCCGGTAGAAATCCTCCAGCATCGCGCGGCTGAGCTTTACCGTCCGCACGGTGACCCGGCCGGTCGCCGGATCGACGTCGCGCACCTCCATGTCGCCCGGCCAGCGCGGCTCCGGCATGTGCTCGGCGTCCTTGAAGGCCCACGGCGCCTTGAAATGGGAAATGAGCGCCGGGTGATAGCCGCGGCAGCTCTGGGCGATGTCCAGATCCTCGATCTCGGGAATGACGCTCGAGCCCGTGTCGTTGCCGTCGGCGATGACGCGGTGGGCGGGATTGGCCGCGCGGATGGCGCCGGCGGCGGCCCAGGCGACCCGGCGGTAGACGGCGCCCGGCACCGAGCTCCGCGGGGAATGCTGGTCGTTCATGTCCTCGCGCATGCCCGGCTCGTTGACCAGGTCGAAGCTAATGCGGTCCGGCGACACGTGGCGGTAGCGCTCGGCCCACAGGTTCCAATGGAAACAGAAGGCGTCGAGCGCGGCCTGGTCCCGCCAGAGGTTGAACGGCTCGTGGAAGCCGGCGTTGACGCAGTAGCCCGGGGCGCGGTGGAGGTTCAGGCTCACATGGAGGCCGTGCTTGTGCGCGAGGGTCACGAGGCGGTCGATCTCGTCGACGCGGCGCGGATCGATGCGGCGGACATCCTCCGGGGTGACCGGCTTGGTGCGGTCGATGTCGAGGTAGTAAGGGTAGGCCATCGGCAGCCGCACGAAATCGAAGCCCCAGTCCGCGATCCAGCGCAGGTGGTCCTCCGGCGTGGCCGGCCGCTGGTGTTGCGGATCGGGCGAGAAGAAATCCAGCAGGTTGAAGCCCCGCCAGCGCGGGAGCTTGTTCTTGGCGCCTGGTTGGGCGCCGGCCGTGGCGCCGAACAAGGCGCCGCCCGCCAGGCCGAGCCCGGCGACGGTGGACGTTTGGATGAACTGCCGGCGGTTGATGCGGTGGGGCATGGGGGGTGGGAGCAGAGGACAGCAGCCAGAGGACAAAGGACAGTGTTTTGGAACCAATCCGTAACGCAGGCCAGCCGAAATGAAGCCGCGGCCTTCCGCTCCACTCGACCGACAGTCATCCGAGCTTACCTGGCGCATGACCTGCAATTCCTGCATTCCCCTTCAGTTGCTACCCCGGACTATTTTTTAACCACGAAGGACGCCAAGGAGCGCCAAGGACATCGAGTTTGACACCTAAAGCTTGCTGATCGCGCGGACGAGCAGCTGAAAAAAAGGCCAGCCACGCAGGGCATCGATGGCGAGAAACTGGTGCAGGCCGATGATCAGGACGAAGACGAATTGATACGATCCCTTGGCCGACTTGTGCCGGAGCCGGCGTTGCGCGAAGAAAGCGCCCGGCCAGCCGCCCAGGAGTTCGAGCAGGTGCAACCTTGTCTCCGGCTCCCGTTGCGCCTTGGCCCGGGCGCGGCGCTTGTCCACCGCATAGATGATATAGGTGATGATGGAGATCAGGGCGACCCAGGCCCCTGCGTAAACGACCCCCGTCAGGCCAAGGCGGTCAAACACGGCGTTGCCCGGCAGGAGCAGGAAAACCAAAACAAGGAAATGCGCGGCCTTGATCCGGCCGGCGTCGCCGAGGAAGACCGCCTGCTGCGCACAGGGCCGGCCCTGGCGGTCGGCGCCCAGCACGAACGACACCGGGTCCCCGGGCTCGGGCGTCCGCGGCCGCTCGGTAAAATCACGGATGTGCAGGAAAACCCGGCGACCCTCATGCTCCAGATAGCCGAACCCGCGCGCACCACTCCATTCGAGGATTCGTCCCGTTAGCGCCATGGCAAATCCTCAGGCCTCAGACCTCAAGCCTCCATCCTCACCCCCCGGCTTTCCGGCCGCGGCTTCGTAGACCTCGACGACCGAATCCCGCAGGAGGATGACGAACGTGAACACGCCGAGCACGGTGCCGAAGGGGAAGCAGAGACAGTTGAGCCCCGCCACGATCAGGGAAAAGATCCGCCCGCGGCGTTTCATGATACACCAGCCGGAGACCAGATTGCCGATGCCGGCCAGGACCACGCAGCCGCCCATGAAGAGATAGAACCACTTGAACATGGCGAAGAGTTCCTTGGGTGGCGGCGGCTGGTTGGGCTGCTGTTTCCACATCTCGGGATTGGACATGATCGAATCCATGAACAACCAGTGGAGAAAAATAAACCCGAGGCCGACGATCGAGAGGCCCGCCAGGACCAGGTGAAAGATGCCGATCAGCTTCAGGTGCCCGGCATCGACCTTGCGCTGGTCACGCATCAACGGAGGGAGTTCAGTCATGGTGGGATGGGTTGGAATCTGCACACAATCTGGCAATCCGCCCGTGGCCCCAAGCGAATGGCCGACGCTTGAGCAATCACTCCCCGGCGTCAAATGTTCTGACCACCACTCCCCTCCTTTCTTCCGCCCTCCTCTTTCCGCCTTCCGTCCCTCCCCTCTCGTTCAATACTCCACATCCCGGCAGCGGGCTTCGAGTTTGGCGGCGAGGGCGTCGATTTGCTTCTGCCCTAAAGTCGCGGGGCCGTTCGGCAGGAACTTCGCCAGCACCTTGGAATTCACCACGCGACAGAGGCGGGAGTCACGGCTGGGTTTGTTCTCCACCCACCAGCCGGGCAGGGTGAGGAACGGGGTCACGAAGATATTTTCTCCGATCTCGGCCTTGATCGTGTCTTTTAGCCAGACGGCGTTGCGCTCCGCCTGCTCGAGGCCGTGGTTGTCCTCGCCCCAGGGCCAGACGAGGGCGCGGCCGTCGAAATAGACCTTGTGGTCGTCGAACCCCGGCCGGGCGCCGCCCTTCCGCCGCGTTTTTGTTTCGATGACAAAGACCCCGTTCGGACCCACGGCAATGTGGTCGATGTTGAACTTCGTCCCGTTGTTCTGGCACGGCACGTCATGAAAGATCCGCCAGCCCTGTTGCTTCAGCGGTTCCAGATGCTCCGCCACGATCCGCTCGCCGAAATAGCCGAGATAGCGGTTGCTCATCTCCTCGGTCTTCTTGGCGAACCAGCGCACGGCGAAATAAAAGGAGGCGACGAAGACCACCACCGTGAGGCCCAGCCAAGCCCACTGAAGGATGCCGGGCATTTTCAGGGTCAGAGGCAGCATCGTGCCAACGATCAGCGCCGGCACCCCGGCGGCGATTGCCAGCCACTGAGCAAAGTCCTCATCAAACTTCGTGAAAATCTTTAACTGGGTCTCCCCCGCGGTGCGCAGCAGCCGGGTGTCGTCGCCGAACGGCTTGCGGGTCTTCCGCTGCCGCCGCTGCCACCACACGAGGGCGATGGCGCACAGGAGAAAGAAAATGAAATATCCGATGGCGAAGAAACCTTGGGTCCAGGTCATGGTAAGGGGTTGGAAATGCCAGCACCGCCATCCGCGGCCCCCTGTTCACGCAGAAGCGCAACAAGGCGGAGGGCGAAAGGAGAAGCGTCGGTCATTCAGCCGGAGGCGTCAAACGTTCTGCCCGCCGCCCGGCATCATTTCTTCGGACGACGATAACGGGCCATGAGCGATACAGGCTCGGATATCCAAGCCCGAGGAAAAGAATTAACGCCGAAACTCGGGCCTGTCCCGTGTTGCAGGGACCATGGCGGAGTGAACGTCGGCGTGCGTTGGCCCGCACGGAACCTAGTTGGGCCGGCCGGCCGCGCGAGACCGAAACCCCCGCAGCGAGGTGGTTAAACGCCAGGCTCTATCCGCTATTAGGCCGTCGACGTCATTCCCCGTCTGCCGTCGCGCGGCGCCTAGCCGCCGAATCACTCGGCGCGCGGCTCGGCGGGACGACCCGCCCTACCCTTCTCGGCGGCGGACTCAGCGGCGACGGCCGCCGGAACTGTGACCGCCGCGATGGAACGAGTAGCCGCGACCGTAGCCGCGATAATTCGTGCCGTGACCGTGGCTGATGTAGCCGAGGCCGAACCCGAGCGCGAGCGGCGCCCAGAAGTTGTCGGCGCGATCATAGTAGCGGGTCTCGTAATAGACCGGCGCGCGCTCGCGATAGATGATCGTGGGCGGCGGGGCGGAAACGACCGTGATCTCCGGGGCCGGTCGGATCGGGGTAGCGACGACCGCCGGTTCCTCCCGTGTGCTGTCCGGTGACAGGATTGTGTAACCCACGTTCTCGGTGCGGCCGTCGGCGTGCTGGTAGATCACCACGACGCTGTCGTCCGTGCGGTCGAGGCGCACGATGCTCGCGCCCGAGGCGGCGGCTTCTTTTTGCAGGCTGGCGGCCGTGGGCAGTTGCGGCAGGTAGACCAGCCGGCTGACGACCGGCAGGGCGGTGGTGTTTTCCGCCGAGGCCGCCTGGTCCGGGTCGGCCGCGGGCTGTTCCTGCGCGAAGGCGCGCGGGACCGCGAGGCTGGCCAGCAAAGTGACGATGACCGCGAGGGCGAAGGCGTAAAAGCCAGAGAACCCGCCGTCGCTCCGGGCAGCTATGGCGCGACAAGCAGAGGGGGAGGACAAAGGGCTGACGAGGGCGGTGGTTTTCATGGCGGACCTTGGTTGGGTGACTACCCGGTCAGACCATACGCCGGATTGCTTGTGCCGTCAAAGAGGCCCGCCGTCGCCCTGCGGGCTATGGCGCGGCAAGCCCGGTGTGGCCTGTTGTCGTCTGCTGCCGACCCAAGATTCGTCCACCAGCCTTCGCCGGGGCGCATGTCCTCGGAGCTCCGGCCGGCGCTTGAAGCTATGGCCCGGCATGGTGTCCTTCAGCATACTCCGAGACAAAAAATTCTGAGACCAAGTATCTGAGGGGATGTCGTAGATCGGCGTCAGGCAGGACTCCCAGCCCCTGATTCCTGCCCAACAACCCATAACCCCCCCGCGTCGCCGCCACCCTGGTGCCGCCCAGGCCGGGGCACCAGACGATCACCTCCTCCTCATGAAGATACCCCTCCTTGTCCTTGCGGCCGCGCTGCTGCTCGCGGGCTGCACCACGATCCAGCCGCCGGCCGTCAGCCTCGTGAACGTCCAGCTGGGCGCGGCGACCGCACTCGAGACCAACGCCCAGTTCACCCTCCGCCTGACGAATGCCAAGCCCGAGCCGCTCACGCTCAACGGCGGCGCCTTCAAGATCTACCTCAACGGCGCATTCGTCGGTGACGGCGTGAGCGCCGAGGCGGTCACCCTGCCTCGTTTCGGCTCCAGCACGATGACGGTGAGCGTGAACCTGAGCCACTGGCGCATCGCCACCCGCATCCGGCCGCTGCTCGAGTCCAAGATCCTGGACTACCGGATCACCGGCCAGCTCTACGCCAGCCAGCCCGCCGGCACGATCAGGGTCAGCGAGGAAGGCCGGCTGGATTTGAATGATTTCCGGGCCGGGAGCGCAAACTAGGATCCAGACGGAGGGCAGGGCCGTCCGCGGGTCGCCCAAGGCGCAGACCTGTCCGCCATAGCCTCGGCGACGGCGGAAGCCTTGGCGAAGGAGGCTTGTCACCGGTCACTGAATCGCGACAAAGTCGCGCCATTGGGGGCCTATAGCTCAATGGTCAGAGCAGGGGACTCATAATCCCTTGGTTCTCGGTTCGAATCCGAGTGGGCCCACCACCTGACGTCCGGCTGGAATGGCCTGTTGTCGGCCGATCGGGGGCTTCGCGCTTCAGCTCGGGCTCAGCGAGGTCGCTCCGCGTTCACTGGTGTGCCGTTGCCCCTCATTCGTCGCACCGAGCAAGTTACTTGGGGGACCGAAGTCCCTGTCCGCCCGGACAGGTTTGCCCAAAACAGGGAGGAATGGCAGACAGGCGGGCGTTGTAATCTTGGGCCCTTTGCGCGCCCCCTGGGGGCCGGCGGGTAATGACGAACGTCAGTCCAAGGCGCTACCATCCCATTTCGGGCTCGGTGGCGCCAGAATCATGGGCGGCGGGCAACGGCGGCGGCGAAGCGCCGGATGAACGACTGGGTGTAATCGTCGACGGAAAGCGCGGGATCGAGCACGAGCGGGGTCAGATCCATGGCCCAACTGATGCCCTGATGCTGGTCCGTGGCGTGTGCCGTGTGGTAGGTGGCGTTGGCGAGACGCCGGCCGGCGGTGGCCAGATCGTAGCGTTTGCCACCGCTGATCTGCGAATCAAACACCCCCACCAGGGCGGCGGCGATATTGGGATGGGCGCTCACGTCGAGGAGCACCTTGTCGGCCTCGCATAACCAGTCGAGGTCGCGCCAGACTTCGCAGCCGAGCACGCGCTTGGGGCGGCGGGCCGCCGGGAGCGCGCGTAGGGCCGTGAGGGCGTGGGTGAAAACCGCGACGTGCGTGTCGTGCTTGTCGGCCGGCTGGTGAAGGTAGACCACCTCGGGCGTGGCGACGGCGAAGATCGCGGCAAGGTCGGCCTGCACGGCTGCGTTGGCCGGGTCCTTGACCGCCGCACTCGGGTGCGCGAGCTGCAGCTGGATGCTGTAGTCGCCAACGGTGGCGGCTTTGCGCTGTTCGCGGCGGCGCACGGCCTGCATTTGGGCGTCGGTGAACCCGGCATAAATTCCGGCCCGCGGACTGCCCGCACCGTTGGTCGCCACGACGCCCGTGAACCACCGGTCGGTCCGGCCAAAGCAGGCCGCAATGCCATGATAGGCCATGATCTCGATGTCGTCCTGGTGGGCGGCGATACACAGGTGGGTCGAGCGCGCCAGGGCCTCCGGCGGGGGCAGTTCGTTCTCGGGAACGAATATGTCGGCGTTGGGCTGGGAGAATTTCATGGCGGAGAGAGCGGCGGGCCTGGATTTACGTTGGTGGCCGGAGAGCGGGCAGGCTGGCCGCGGCAATAGCCTGGCCGTGGCGCTTTTTCTGCTCGTCGGGCATGTGGAGGCTGATTTTCCCGGCGAGGGCGGGGAATTCGTCCTGCAGCAGCGCCGCGGCGGTGGCGAGGATCAGGTCACCGCCGGCACCGGAGCTGACGCGTCCGAGAACGAGGAGATGGCGGTGATCGTAGAACTCGGCGTAGTGGGCGATGCTGTAGCCGAAGCAGGTGCCGATGGTCTCGTAGACGGCGCGGGCCCGGGGATCACCGGACTGCATGGCCTGCTGCACTTCGCCGAGGCGCTCGGCGAGCGGGAGCGCGGCGGGGAACACGAAGCCGGCGCGGAGCGCCAGGCGGTTGACGCCCTGCTGGCAGAAATATTGGACCCCGCAGCCGGCATCACCGGACCATTCGTCGAGCGGGGCATTTTCCCGGTAGTCGACCGGGGCAAAGGCGAGTTCATTGAGCCAGGGGGTGATCGTGCCGGCCGGGGTGACGTAACCACCGGCGACGCTCGTGCCCATCGAGATCCCGAGCACGGCGCCGGAGTCCAGCGACATCGAGCCGGCAAGGGCCGTGACCTCGCCATCGTTGGCGACCGCGAACGGGACGCCGCCGAAGCGGGCCTGCAGATCGAAGAACATCCGGCGGATGTGCCGGGCAAATTCCTCCGCCGGGACGCCGCGGAACAGGGAGGCAACGCGCACCTCGTTGCTCACATAGACGCCCGCCGCGGAGCCGCCGATGGCGTCGATCCGGGGCAGGTGGGCGGCGGCACGGGCAATGGAATCATGAACTCCGCCGATGTGGTATTGGGGGTCTTTTTGAAAATAGGGGTCCCAGGCGATCTCCTCGGAGAAGACGACCTGGCCATCGATGATGGCCGCGGCCTTGCGATCGCTTCCGCCCAGGTCGAAACCGATCCGGCAACCATCGAGATGCCGACCCAGGCTCGAGTTGCTCTCGGCCGGAACCGGGAGTTGGTCCCAACTGCAGGCACTCACCGAGAACTCCTGCCCGCAGACCGTGCGGCCCATGAAATGATGGTCGAAGTGGCGGGCGCCGGCCGGTGAGTAAATTTCTTTCAAGGCTACCGCTATACCCTCCGCCCCCGCAACCAGCACCGAGCAGGCGCCCCTCTGCCAGAGCAGGAATTTCAGGAGGCGCTCGACATAGCGCAGGGTCGAGCCAGCCGCCGGGTGTTCACGGGACAGAACGCGATCCTCGTGAACGGAACCCGTGCCATCGGCCCGCAGCAGGGCAAGCGCGATCGGGCGGGCGCCTTTGTCCTGGGCCACGAGTTCGCGATAGCCCCGGTTCCAGAGAACCGCCGGCAGAAATTCCGGATCAAGGGCGGGAACGTGACGGACGTGCAGGGCCATGAAGAATGAGAAATCGGCCGGCAACTAGCCTTGGATCGAGACCATTGGCTGGAAAGCCTCGATGGCTTCGTATTCGGCGAGGCCGAGCGCATCGTAAAGCTTCGCGATAGCCTGGTTGTGATGCTCCGCCTGCTGCCAGAGTTCGTGCAGGCCCTGGGCCAGCATGGGACTCTGGCTGCGCTGGCTCTTGTGCTGGTAGATGGCTTGGATCTTCTGCGTGAGTTCGCGCGGGCTGAGCGGCACAGCCATGGCGATCTCGGCGGGCTCCCACATCCGGTCGGGCTCCCGGTAAAGCCAGACATGGCAATCCTTCCGCCAGGGCGATGTCTGGCAGGCATCGAGCGCCTGGCGCAGGAGAGAGAAGCATAACGCGGGCACCGAGCTGGGCTCGGCGATCTGGCCGGTGCCGAAGATCTGATGCGGCTGGATCTCCTCCAGCAGGGTGACGATGCGGCTGACATCGTCCGGGGTGGGCTTGAACCGGCGATAGCGGCCTTTTTCGTAGAACGAGAGTTCCAGGAAGCGGACCCGGGCCGTATCCACTCCGCACGCCTGGAGCGAGGCACGGGCTTCGTTGCGACGGATAATGGCCTTCAGCTTGCGCACCTCCGTGCTGTCGGCCGCATAAGCGGTCTTGCCCTGGAGTTGCTGCCTGACCTCCCGCGCGAAGACCGCCCCGGGGCTGCCCGCCCCACCCGCGCTCAGGTCAAACTCCAGCACGAGTTCCGCGGCCATGGCGGCCTCCTCATCGGGCACACCCAGGTTGCCGGAAGTCATGTAGGCGACGGTGACCTGATGTCCCTGACTGACGAGCCGCCGCAGGGTGCCCCCCATGCCGAGGACGTCATTGGATGGCTCGGGGCTGAACACCACGATCCGTTTGGATTCCGGTGTGGCGCGCTCGGGACGGTTGGTGTCGTCCGCGTTCGGTTTACCGCCGGGCCAGCCGGTGATCGTGTGCTGCAGTTCGTTGAAAATGCGGATGTTCAGGCCGTAGGCGGGACCCTGCTCCGTGAGCAGATCGGCCAGGCTGTGTTCGCTGTAGTCTTCGTCGAGCAGCTTGAGGATGGGCTTGCGGGCCTGCTGGGAAAGCCAGACCACGGCGAGCCGGGTCATCGGGCGAGACCAGGCCACCGGACCGACGAGCCACGGATGCCGCAGCCGGGTGAGTTCGCCGGCGGCGGCCGCGTCGACGTAGAAAACCGTGTCCGGGTGCGTTTGCAGAAAACTGGCGGGCAGCGCCTCGGTAGGCGGATTTTCCACGGCGCCCGCGAGCGCACCCGCCTTGGCCTCGCCCCAGGCCAGCAGGACGATGCGCCGCGCCTCGAGGATCGTGCCGACGCCCATCGTGATGGCATGGCGCGGCACATTGGCCTCGCCCAGGAAATCGCGGGCGGCATCCCGCCGGGTCAGCGCATCGAGCGTGACGAGGCGCGTGCGCGAATCACTGCCGGAACCGGGTTCATTGAAACCGATATGCCCCGTGCGACCGATGCCCAGGATCTGCAGGTCAAGCCCGCCGGCGGCCTTGATCTTCTCCTCGTAGGTGCGGCACCACTCATAGACCTGGTCGCGAGGGACCATGCCATCGGGGATGTTGATGTGAGCCGGCGGCACGTCGACGTGGTTGAAGAGCTGCTCGTGCATGAAGCACCAGTAGCTCTCGGGATGGGTGCGGGGCAGGCCGTGATACTCGTCGAGATTGAAGGTAATGACGTGCCGGAAGCTCAGGCCCTGGTCGCGGTGCAACCGGATCAGCTGACGGTAAAGCGGCACGGGGGTCGACCCGGTGGCGAGCCCGAACACCGTGGGGCGCCCCGCGGCATCGTTGGCCCGGATGAGGGTCGCGATCTCGTCGGCGAGCCGGACGCAGGCCCCCTCGGCACTTGCGGATATCTCGGTCGGAACGCGTTCGCGCTGCCGGGCTTCAGTGAAATGAGGAATCATGGGATGTAAATGCCGCGACTGGCCATGGGCGCGAAACCATTGGTCAGCGGCCGGTCGCCGGGATTATTTCATACCGGTGCTCACGCGGGCGGGCCAGTTCCCGCGCCTCGCCCGCCAGCTGTCGCGCGGTCGCTTCGAACCCGGCCTCTTTCCCTTTGCGCTCGGTATAGCGTTCGACCGCATCCTGGATGCTCCGGGCCGGGGGTTTGCCCTTCCAAGATTCCCGGGCGCCCGCCAGCAGCGGCTCCATGCGCTCGATCGTGAATGGTCCGTCATCGCGCGGACCATACAGGTGCTCGGCCATGGCCAGGGACCGGATGACTCCCGCCACCAGATCAAAGCGCTGACGTAACCGCTGCGCCACCTCCTGCGCCTGCCGGTATTGCGGCGTCGCCGGCTCCAGCGCGAGATTCACGCCCAGGCCCAGTTCCTCCGCCGTCCAAACGCGCACCTCGCTGCCGTCTATTTTCACCGCGTAACGACCTGAAGCGAGCCCGACCACCCGCAGAATTTCCTGGTTCAGCTCCGCGTCGAACGGCACCCAGGCGCGCACGGCCACGGCGGCGGATTCCACCGGAAAGGGCAAGGCGTGCGCCTTCCAGCGAAACACCAGGCCGCCCGCCGGCGACCCCTCCTCCCCCGTCGCCTCCCCGTTCTCGACCGCGAGCACCCGGCCGCCCACCGCGTCGAACTCCAGGCGGCTGACCAGCGCGGGGCTGTGCTGCGCCTTGAGGAAAAGATAGGCCATGAGCAGGTGGCCCGGCGGCCCGGGATGAATCCGGTCCGGTCCGACCACGGTGAACGCCGGGTTTACGGCCTGGAGCGCCTGGTTGAGCGCGTGCATGGGCCGGTGGAAATTCACGCAGGTCGACCCGGTTTCGAGCGCCAGCGATTCGACGGCCGCGGCGTATTCTTCCAGCGCCCGGTTGATCCCCGTTTGCTTCGGAGCCGCCAGCTCCGCGGTGTCGTCAAAGATCGTCGGCGTCAGGAGGATCACCTTTGCCCCGCTGGCCTGAATTCGGGCCACGATTGCCCGCTGATTTGCCCGATAGACATCGAACGCCTGCCGCCGCGCCGCGTCGACTTCCGCGCCCGCCTTGCCTTCATCGTAGAGAAAGCGGTCCACATCGTTCATGCCGAACATCACCGAGACCACGGTCGGTTTCTTCGCCAGGACGTCCCACCCGACCCGTCGCACCGCCCCGGTGGTCCGGTCGCCCCCGATGCCGCTGTTCGACACCGTGAGCTCGCGCTCCGGAAATCGCGTTGCGTAGTAGAGCTCGACGTAAGCGTGATAAAGTCCGCGCTGGGTGATGCTGTCGCCAAACGCCAGCCAGTGCTCCCCAGCGCGAAACAAGGGCGGTTCGGTCGCCCTCGCGCTGCCCGGCCCCAGGAGCAGGGCGAGCGCCAGCCGGATCGGAAAGCGGCGGCGAAGCGCGCTCAGGTGCCGCCCCGGTCCGGCTGGAGTGACATGAGCGCGCAGCATGCCGCGACCTCAAAACCTCAGGGTGGTGGAGAGGATGTAGTTGCGCGGCGTGTGCCAGCCGTAGGCATAAGGTGTCGCCACCCGGGCCGGATTGGTCAGGTCCCCGCCCTCCGGACGCAGGATGGTGTTAAAATAAAACGGCTCATCGTGATCCATCAGGTTGTTGATCCGCAGATCGATGCTGAGGGTGTATTTTTTCTTGAGCACCCGCGTGTAGTTGAACGTCAGTGTGCCCATGGTGTAGGGATCGTTGTAGACGTAGTCCATCGGGCCCACCGCGGGATTATCGATCGCCGTGTTTGGGTTGGCCGGATTGCGCATCGTGTCGGCCCCGCGGGTGCCGATCACTTCCCGGCCGCGGTAGTTAACGCCGCCGCCGATGCGGAAACCCTTCAGCTTGCCGGTGCGAAACGCGTAGTCGGTGTAGAGGTTCGCGTTCACCTCGATGAGCCGATTGAGCTTCTGGTTGTTCGCCAGGCCGGCGAGGGCGTTGTTGAGATTGTTCCAGGCATTGACGGAAGCGGTGCCGTCATTCCCCGGGGACCAACCCGCCGGCACCGTGGTGGCATTGTCATAGGTGGCCACATCGCCGTTGAACACGCCGCCGGCGTCCTTGACCACCTGGCGGTAGGTTTCCTTGTTCTCCGCCCAGTAGGCGCGGGTCTCGGCATACGGTTCGTTCTGCGTGGCCTTGGGCGTGGCCGCATTGAACATCAGGCGCCAGTTTTTCGTGATGTTGGCGGTGATCTCCAGCTCCCAGCCTTCGGTCTTCAGCTCGGCCGTGTCGGTGTAGATCGGCACCGGGAGCAGGCCCCGCGAATTGATCCCGCCGACGAGGACCGGGTCCTCGCGTTTACGGGCCTTGATCATCGCCGTGAAGTAATTGTAGTAGGTTCCGGCATTGAGCGGCGCGTTGTTCTGATAGCCGTCATAGCGGATCAGGTTCGCCACAATGGCCCCGTCCAACAGGGTGACGCGCACGCCAAAGTCCTTCCCCTTGGAAGCCTCGGGCTGGAAGATGCTGCCGTTCAGCTTCAGCGCGCTCGTCGGGGGCTGGAACGATTCCGCGTAGTTGGCGAAGACGCTCAGGTTGTGCGTGACATGGAAGACGGAGCCGACGGACTTCGTGTCGACGGTTTGCTTGCTGTCCGGCGGGGAATAATCGCTCCGGAAACGGTCGCTCGCATAGCGCGGATCACGGAGGTTGCTGACCCGCGGGCGGGTGTCCGCCGGCAAGGCCGCGCCATAGGGCTGGCCGTTTGTATCGCGCAGGCGGTAGGTCAGGCTGTTCCAGTCGGATGGGGCCTCCGGTTTGATATACAGCGTGTAGCCGTCCCAATCTGCCGGGTTGTCGTATTGTGCGACCTCCGACTGCTGATGGGTCTGATATTGGTCGCGGCGGACCGCGCCGAGGACGATCAGGCGATTCTTGAAGAACTTCGCGTTGCCGGCGGCCTGCGCGTATTTGTAGTCGATGCTCAGGAGCTGGTTGAAGTTCGAGTTCTGGTAATCACGGACCAGGCCGGCCGCCATCGTGCTGGTCTGACCGGTGATCGGATTGACGTAGGTCCAGCTGTCGGGCTGCGGCATGGGGCGGGACGTGTCCGTGTTGAGGTAATAACGATACCACACGGGCAGGTCGGTCGCGCTGGGCCAGGTGCGGGGGTCCGTGCCTTCCGGCTTCAGGATATAGCGGAAATTATTGCGGTCGTATGATTGCGTCGAGTAACCGGCGATGGTGTTGAAGGAAAACTCACCGAAACGGGTTCTCGTCCCGACATAGCCGAGCGAAAGACGCAGGTTTTTCTTCTCCCGGTATTGCATGTAGGGGTAGGAAAACGCCTGCACATACGGTTCCAGGAAGTTGGGGTTCGGCTTGCCGTCGGGCAGGACAGTGTTCGGGTCGAGATAAAGGCGCTGCATCGTGCGCACGATGCCGACGTCGGAATCGGTGTCCTCCTTACCGAGGTTGCCCGCGAGTTCCGCGTAGAAACGGTCGCCGAGGCGCTGCGTGATCGCCAGGTTGATCTCACGGTTGTCGACCTGGAAAAGTTTCTCGTCCGGGAAGGTCGACGTCGTGCGCGAAGGCACGCGGAACTTGGAATTGGCCTCGGCAATATCATACAGCGAATCGGGCAGGTTGATCTGGTCGAGGATCGGCGCGTTGTAGATATTGGCGGAATTGCCCACGACGATCACGCCACCGGCCGGCACCGTCGCGGCCGAGTTACCACCGAGGGTCTTCGACCAGCCCTCGTAATTCAACAGCCCGCCTCCGTTGGACGGGGTGAATACCGCCGTGCGGGTCACTTCATAGGAAATGCCCTTGGCGGTCTGGAACGTTGTGAGCCGGGAGTTATAGACCGACACCCCGTCCCAGGCGCTCACGTTGTCCTGAAAAGTCGTGGTGATGACCGTGCGGGCCAGCGTGCCCCATTCCGCCCCGGCGCGAATCTCGGTGTTGCGAAAAGGCTTCCAGGTGCCGCTCACGGTCAGGCCCTGACGCGTCTCGGCATCGCCGTTGCGCCAGCCCGCCCGGTCCTGATAAAGCAGATTGACCCGGAAGGCCAGCGTCTCGGAGAGCGGCTGGTTGTGGTCGAGCGTGGTGCGGAGATTCGCCCAGGAGCCGTAGTTGGTGCGGAATTCCGTGGACTGCTTGCCCGTGCGGGCCTGCTTCGTGACGCTGTTGGCCGTGCCGCCCACGCCACTGGTGCCGAAGAGCACGGCATTGGGGCCGCGGGCCAGGTCGAGGCGCTCGATGTTGTAGGAATCGAAGTTGTAGAACACCGGGAAGAAATCGCGCTGCGGCGCGTTGCTGGCGACGCCGCGGGACGAGAGGGCGATCGAGTTGCCGACCACATATTCGCCGCCGTCCTCGGCGCGGGTGCCCGCGTTCGTCGCCCACTTGGTCATCTCGGTCAGGTCGATCAGGCCGAGGGCGTCGATCAACTCGCGCGTCATGACCGAATAGGCCACCGGGGTGTCCTTCAGGTCCCCTGCGAGCCGCCCACCGGCGAGCGAGCTGGCCGCGACAAAACCGACGTCGCGCGATGCATTCACCACAAAGGGCGAAAGTTTGAGCACCTCGTCTTTCGCCGGGGTTGCCTTTGTCTCCGCGGCGACTTCTGCGGCCCGGGTGGAAAAGACTGCCGTCGCAAGCACGACACCAAGACCGGTGGCCCGAACGATACTCCAGCCACGACCAAGCGCGGCGGCGGCGGTGGATTGTTTTTTCAGGGGGGGCAATCCGGGGTGTTCAATCAAGTTCATGTCAGGGGTGAATGCTAGGTTGGATAAACGAATGTTTGCTGGCGACGGCGGAGAATATAGCAGGCGCCCACCACCGTAAATGGGACTGTTCGGCCAAGGGCGGGACATTCCGGACAAGGACAGGGGATTGGCGACGGTCCGGCGCCCAAACCTTCGCCGTCTCTCCGCCGGCGCAAATGGGGACGCGATGTCCCGCCGGTCGCCCGACAACATAAGAAATTCAAGGCGCGTGCCATTTCCTCGCTGTGTGGCGCCGTGGACAGGGCGGCGGATAAGCCCTGCCGGGCGGGACTGATCGCTGCCGGTCAACGCCGGGACCCACCGGTGCGCGCGGCGCGACGGGCTTGAACGCCGCCACTTCCGTAACTCGCACGCCACAAGACAAAGCGGATGCGCGGTGACACTTTTCGGCCAGCACCGGTTTATCCGGGCTCCCGCCCATCCTGGATCTTTCCCGCTCGCTGCGTCTGGAGCGCCGGAGCTTTATGGACCGCCCGGTGGTGTGGCCGCGGCCCCGGCCACTGAGCTGACGGCCGGCAGGGCGGGCGGTTTTTCACCGCGATATTGCGACGGGAAATCGGACGCCAATCCAATCTGTTCATACTCCATGGCCCGATCATCAAAACCCGGCTCCCAACTCACGTTGACCAGCGTTTGCACGGGATTTCTGTTCGTGCGAAAGGGTTTCCCCGCCACCCCGACGATCCGGATGTTTCGCAGATCCTGGTTCTGGCAGGACTGCGGGTGATCGAGGAAAATGCCGTCGGGCGCGAGGTCGTTCATCGAGGGATCGGCCCGGATGTCGGACACCACGATCTGGTTCCAATAATTGATGTTATCTTGGCCGGTCGGGTTGAGATGCGCGGCGTGCAGCACCCCCATGTCCCCACTGTCACCCCCGCAGCGCCAGGCGCGCAGGTGATGGAAGCGGTTGCCCCGGGCGAAGTGCAGGCCGTTGTCGGGATTCGTCTTCTCCTCCGTGGAATAATGTCCCCGCAGGCTGATGGCGTAGCGGCCGGAGTTGTAGATTTCGCAATGGGAGACCTCGCTCTCGCTGACGGCGAACAGCTGCACCGCACACCAATGCGTGCTGGTCCTCACTTCATGGAAATCATGGATCCGGTTGTTGGTCACCCGGTGACCGCTGCTGCGGCCCTCGGGATGGGCCGCCCGCAGGAGGCTGTTGTAGATCTGGATGCCGCCCTCACCCGTGCGCTCGATCCAACAGCCGGTGACGGTATTGTTCACCCCGTCGTCGATCATCCGGATCGCGAGATTGCCCAGGTTGTAGAAATGACAATCACGGAACTCGATGCGGCTGGCATGGCGCAGGAACGCCGCCGCGCGCGGCTCGCCCACGAGCTTGACGCTCTGTCCGGTATAATCGGTGCCGCTCAGCGCGAGGCCCTCGAATTTGAGATCATGCACGACCTCGCCCACGCCCGCGCCCTCGATGCACAGCAGTGCGCCGATCTGGGGCGCCTCTATCCTCTGCCCCGGGGCGTCGCCGTCCCGCGGCCAATAATAAAGCACCCCGGCTGCGGCGTCGGCGTGAAACTCACCGGGCGCGTCGAGCAGCTCGCGGTAGCCCTCCACGTAATATCGTTCGCCGGCGGCCGCGCGGCTGTCCTGCTTCGGAAACACGATCGTGCGCGTCGCCGGATCGATGGACTCGATCGGGCACACGAACGTGCCCCAGTTGTATTTGCCCTGGTGCCCCCACCAGCGCAGTTCGGCCTGCGGCGCCGGCTGCCACGCCGCGGGGTCGAGATCGCCCGCCTGGTAGACGAGGGAACGCTCGCCCCCGTTCTCCGAGAGCAGATAGGGTCCCTTGTAGCCGGGATACCGGTCACTGGGCACGTGATTCGGCGTGCGCGCCGGCCAGGCCCGCCGGCCGTTTTCATAGAGGGTGCGGATGAGCCGCCCGCCGGGCAGCGGCGCTTTCCACACGTTACCGCTCTCGCGGGTCCAACCGGTGATGCGCACGTTGCCGGTCAGTTCCGCCCGCCCCGGCCCGTCCGCGGAACGGTAGACGATGGCGTGGCCGTTGCGGCCCGAATCCTGCACGCCAAAGGCGATCGGCTGCGCCACCGGATACGTGCCGGGCAGCAGGTTGATGACGATGTCCCCGGCCAGGGGCGCCGCCAGTCCGCTTGCCCGGAGGTGGTCGCGGGCCCGCTCGACCGTGCGCCACGGGGCGCTGCGTGCGCCCGTGCCCGCGGCATCGTTCCCGTTCGGGGCCAGCCAGATTTCCTGCGCGCCGGCCAGGGCGCCGGCGGCCAGCGCCGCGCCCAGCAGGGCATGTTTGGCAAGGGGGATCATGGGACGCGGGGATATTCGTGGCAGAGGTAATACTGGCGGGGTTCGTCCTCGATCAGTCGCGGAAAACGCTGCAGGTCCGCAAAGAAGAAATTGTCGGCGTGATCGTCGCACACGCTGGAGACTTCGCCGCTCACGGTCCAGCCCGAGCCTTCCTCCCCCCAGAACTGGTGGATGGTGCGCGGCGGGATCGTGAGGCTCTGGCCCGGGCGCAGGCGCACGATGCCGCGGGGCTGCAGCGCCCACTGCTCGCCGTCGACCTGCACGGTGAAGGGCTCCTCGCTCCAGCCGTTCTCCGGCGTCGTCCGGGTGAGTTGGATCAGGATGTTCCCGCCGCCCCGATTGATGATGTCCTCCCTCTTCGAGCGGTGGAAATGCGCTGGCGCTCGCTGGCCCTCGGGATCGAGGATATACTTTTCCGCATAACCCTTGGGATAGTTCACATCGCCCAGGCGCCCGTTCCGCAGGGTGAACAGCGTGCGGCCGATCCGGGGAAAATCGCCGCTGCCAAAATCCGTCACATCCCAGCCCAGCATGCAGTCGCGGATTTCATCGGCCTCGTGGCCTTTGGTCTGCCAGTCGTCGACGGTCCAAAAGGCAAAGGGCGGCAGATGCAGGTGCCGGGCGGCGAACACCTGTATGGCGGTGCGGATGCAGTGGTTGATCAGCGACCGGGTGAGCGGTCCCTGGTGCGGCGGCAGCACCGCCGGTCCTGGATCGGAAAGAGCGTTCATAAAGGAAAAGGGGGATTTTTCAGCGCACCACGGCAGCGGTGGCGCGCCCCGACCATAGTCCGTGCGCCTCCGGGGGTAAACGGGACGATTCGGACAACGGCGGGACATTCAAGACACCGGATGGGGTGCGCTCAGCCGCCCCTCCGGGCGGCGTCAGGCCGCCGCAGATTGCAGGACTGGGGCCCGGTCGCATCACGTTAGTCAGTCCGGGCGGCGCCCGCTTCAAGCTTGGCCAGGGGCAGGAAGCGCACCAAGGCCAGGCCGGGCAGGGCGGTCACGACACTCAGCAGGAAGAGCCAGAAATAGCCCACGTGCGCCTGAATGAGCCCGCTGAAGAAGATCGGCACCAGCCACCCGACCGACCACAATCCGGTGCAGATGGCCGCGAGCGAGGCGCGATACTCGCCGCGTCCCAGCACCACCATCAGCATGAACATCGTCGAAAATCCCATGCCGTAGCCGAAAGCCTCAATCGCGATGCAGGCCTGCACCATCAGCGTCGATCCGCCATACCACGCCAGCCACACATAGGGCACGTGCGGCAGCGTCAGGGCGAGCGCGAGGGGAAACGCCATCCGCCGCAAGCCATGGGACTTGATCAACCAGCCGCCGAGGATGCCGCCGGCCATTGAGCAGACCACCCCCACCGTGCCCTGCATGAACGCCACGTCCGCCACGGTATAGCCCATCCCGCCCTTCGCTGGCGGATCGAGGAGGAACGGTCCCACCATCCGCACCAGCAGGCCCTCGCCAAAACGATAGATGAGGAAGAACGCGACCACGAGGCCCACGCCGGGCACCCGGCGAAACTCCGCCCAGACCCGCCGGTGCGATCCTCCGTCCGTCGTCACCGGCGCCGGCCGGTCCGTGACCGGTCGCGGCAGCACCCAGCTGTGATACGCGCCGGACACCGCGAACGCGACGGCCAGCACGCCGAACAACAACACCCATCCATCCGCCACATCCCCGCGGGCCGCGCCGTAATCGGCGCACACCTTCAACAACAGCCCGCCCGCAAATATCCCGCCCACCCTGATCGCCGCCGTGCGGAATCCCGAGATGGCCGCCTGCTGCTGCTGGTCGAGCGCGTGCAGAAAATAGCCGTTCATGCTCAGCTCCGCCGTCGCCCCCAGCACCGCGATCAAGGTGATCACGGCCAGGGTCAGGCCCAGCAGCGGCCCCCAGCACTCGATGGTCGCCGCCAGCACGCCGAAGGCTCCGGCCAGCGCCCAGGTGAGCCCCAGCAACCACGCCCGCTTGCTCGCGGTCCGGTCCACCCAGGGCGCCCACAGAAATGACGCGGCAAAGGGGATGAACAACAGGCCGGTGTAACCCACGATCTCGTTCGAATAGCCCAGCGACTTGTAGAACAACGCGGCCAGACTCGAGCTCGCTGCGTTCGGAAACGCGCTCGCAAACGAGAGCGTGAGCACGAACGGCCAGGGATTGTGGCGCGGCGGAGCCGCCGTCACCGGCGGTTTTCCGAGCGGGTCCGAGGCAGGGGCCGGCGACATGGGGCGGGAGACGTCAGTTCAGCGAGCCGGCCCGATAGTTCAACACCGCTTCCGAGGTGCGCAGCGCCCGGCTGAAGACCCGCGCCTCCCGCACGCGCACCGCCCCGGCGGTTGCCAGCGTGAGCGTCTTCTGGCCGTTGAGTTCGCGCAGGTGCGGGCTGAAACGCCCCCAGCCAAACTGGCGCTCCGCCCCGCCATCGAGCAGGCGGCCGTCGGCCACAAAGGTGATCGTCTTCGGCCCGCCATCGATCGTCGTGACGAGATGATGCCGGCCGGCGGCGGCCAGGATCCCGGCATCGCTGCGCCAGCGGTTCTCGACGCGGCCGTCGCCGACGATCAGTTCCACCCCCTGCGTCTTGGTCGTGCGCAGGGAGAAACCCCGCCCATCCGCCGTGCGGTTGCTGGCGAGCACCCGCCCCCCCTCCACCGGGCCTGTGACCTCGAGCCACAGTTCGAGGCTGAGGCCGGCCCGCCTGTCCAAGGTGCCGAGATCGGCCGCCGCCTCGTCGGAAACCAGGAACGCCGGCAGCGCAGGCAGCTCCACCGCCACTTCATCCGGTGTGGCCGACGATTTTTTCCACTCCTGGAGGAGACCGGCGCGCGTCACCAGGGGCTCGCCAAACTGCGCCCACAAGCCGGCCAGCAGCGTGCCGTCCACTTCATGCACCCGCGCGAGTTCCTTCTGGGTTTCGGTCACGAACCACCGGCCGTCCTCCTGGATCAGGTCCGGATAGCTCATGCGCACGAAGGCGTCGTCATCGTAAAGCAGGATTTCCGGCTCGCTCCACGCGATCGTGCGGCCCTCGGCGGTGTCCCGTTCGATGCCACCGGCAATCCACACCGGGTTCCGGTCCGAGTAGCCGCGTCCGCCGTGGTTGTGGAACCAGTAAAGGTAGCGTCCACCCCCGGCCGCCCAGACGAAGTTGGCGGCGCGCGGATGCTTGATCCGCCGGCCATCGGCAAACTGCAGGTAGGCGGAAGGGGTCCACGTGCGCCCACCGTTGCGGCTGCGCGCCGTGGCCGGATGGCCGTCGACCGTCCGCCAGACCGCATAGAACGTCCCGTCGCCGAGCGTCACGATGCTCTGCTCCTCGGCGATCCGCCCGCCCCCGGCCGGCGCGCACAATCCGACCTCGCCCTCGGGCAGGGTCTCCCACCGGATTTTCGCGGGATCTTGCTCCACGGACAGATTGTCACTGCGCAACAGCCAGCCTTCGCTGCGCGTGAAGAAGCCGTCGCCGAAACCGCCGACCTTGTGCAGCGGCACATAGGCCGCGCCGGCGTGGACCAGCGGCTTGCCAACATTCCAAAAGAACCGCACGCGGCCGCCGTAGGGATTGGCGCGGTCGATCGCGGTTTCCCGCACCGGCACGACGAAGCGCCGTTCCGACCAGGTGCGTCCGTGGTCATCGCTATACTTGAACACAAAGTGACCGAGCGAATCGACACGGGCGCACCAACCACCCGGGTAAGGGGGATCGTCGGCGCGCACGGCCCGCAGGTTGTCCGTGTTGTGATTATAGAACACATAGACCCGGCCGCCCGCCACTTTCAACGGCACGGCATAGGAGGCTTCGGGCCCGCTCGCCGGCTCCAGCTCGGCGGACTCGGTCCAGGTCCGGCCTTGGTCGAGACTGCGGTGACTCACGACATGCTGCCCGGTCGCCCCTTCATGGCCGCTGCCGGTGGTCAGGATGCACAGCCACGCGCCGTCGTCCGTCCGCACCACATACGGCTGATCGCTGTAGCGCTCGGACGGAATCTGCCGGCCATTGCGCAGGTGGCGCCCGTCCGGCACCGCTAGGGTGGCGGCCGCCGTGGGGGCCACGGCCGCCGGGTTTACGGCCGGTTGCCCAGCAGGAAAGAGAGGAGGAGCAAAATTCATCGGGTCTTGCCAGCATACCGTCACCCCCGCCCGCCGTATATGGGACAATCGCGACATCGTGCCAGACGGGCGGGACAAAGCCTTGTCGTCGCCGGCGCAAACCCTCACGGTCGGTCAACCCCCGCGTTATGTCCGCTCCCGACCTTGCGAATCTTGCCCGCGTCAACCAGCAGCTGCCCCGCCTGCTCGCGAGCCGGGACACCTGGCAGCTCGCGGGCGTGCGCCTGCTGCTGCAACGCTATTATTACTGCATCGCCCCCGCCGCCGGCTACGCCATCGGCAGCCATGTGCATGACTGGTTCGAGCTCTCACAACTCGTGGCGGGACGCGTGGAGTATGCCGACACCGCGAAGGCGCACACGCTCGGGCCGGGCGAGCTGTTCTTCATGGCCCCGGGCTATGAACACCGCTGGAATGTCGTCGAGGCGCCCGTCGTGATCAGCAGTTTTCAGCTCAAACTGACGCCCCTCGGCGACGAGGGCCGGCGGCTCGTCGGCGCGCTCGACGACTTGTCGCACCGCCACACGTTCCACTTCCGCCGCAACCGCGAGCTCACGCGCCTGGGCGACACTTGGGCCGACGAACTCGCCCAGCGCGCCGCCGGCGGATTGCTGGCCGACAAGTTTCACGCCTGGCTGCACCTCTACTTCGCCCACTTCCTGGAAGCGACCGTGGCCGGCGCGCTGCCCTCCACGCCCCACCCCGCCGCGGCCGAGGCGGATGGATTCAGCCGCACCTCGAGCCTGCACATTGCGGAATTCATCCAGCAGAACATCCACCAGCCGATCCAGCTGGAGGACATCGCCAGCCATTTTCACTACAGCGTGCGGCACATCAACCGGCTGTTTCAAGGCGAGCACGGCGTGCCGCTCGGGCAGTTCATCCTCGAGCGCAAGCTCCAGGCCGCCCAGGGACTCCTCGCGGCCACCGAGCACTCGGTGAAACACATCGCCTACAGCCTCGGTTACACCGACGTGGGTTATTTCTGCCGGCTGTTCCGCCAGCACCTCATGAGCACGCCGACGCAATACCGCGACAAACTCCGCGAAACCCCGGTCAAGCGGCGCTGACTCTATCCGCGGGGCGGCAGATTGCGCTGCACGAGATCCGTGAGGTTTGCCGCATCTTCCACGCGCCGCCGCCATCCTGCGAACCCCTCCTCCGGCCCCCGTCCGATTTGCGTCGCGGCCACCAATCGGTGCAGCGGGACGAGGATGGCGATGTCCATCGGCGCGCGCACGGCGGCCGCCCCGGCCAACCGGTCCATCGCCTCGGCGGCCCAATCCGCCGCCACGGCCGCCGCCCCGTCCGGATACGACAACGCCTCCAGGCCGACATCGCAGGCATCGGCCAGAGCGACCGCCAGCGTCCCGTGCTCGGTCGTGATCAGCTGCGCCGCCGCCCCGCGCCAGAGTCGCAACTGCCCTGCCAGCGCCTGCGCCGCATCCGCCTGGCCATCGCGCAACCACTCCTCGACCTCACGGGCGAACCGTTGCGGGCCAGCGCCGTCCGGCCGCACCGCATCCTCCAACCCGGTCAGCTGGGTGGCCTGCGTGTGCCCGACTTGCAGCCGGGACCGCCGGTAGTTCGCGATGGGGGCGAGCGCACTGGCAAAGATCCCGAGTATCGCCGCCCGCGCCGGATCGCCTTGGGCAAGGCGCCGGATCATCCGGCCCTCGTTCTGCTCATGTTGCAGACCATGCTCGGCCAGGCGCTCACTCAACACCGCCAGTCGGCGCTCCAGGTCCGCCGTGTCGGTCACCGCTCGCGGCGACCACAGCCGCTCGGCGACCGCCGCCGCCCGCGGCCAGGTGCGCCCATCAAACATTTCCTCGCTGATCCATTCGGTCCAGACCGCCGCTTCACCGCCGAGCACGCGCGCCCGCTCTTCTTCCGTGAGCACGTCATCGGCCGGCAGCGGATCCTTGCCGTAATGCCATGCCGCCGGGTGACAGTGGTCGAGGTAGTAGCCGCTCGACAACATCCCCCGGAACCCGCGCCGCGCCGCCTCCGCCAGGGAATCCGCGCCTCGCCATGATTGGATGACCGTGTCGCGCGGCAGATCGGGGTGCAGCACCTCGTCCCAGCCCACCATCTGCTTGCCGTGCCCCACCAGCAGCCGTTGCACCCGACGGTTGAGCCATGCCTGCAAGGCCGGGTGATCGGCGAGCCCGGACGTGACCATGAATTTCTGGATGTCCGCGTTCTCCCCCCAGTGTTTGCCGTTGTTCTCGTCCCCGCCGATATGGACGAACGGATCCGGGAACACGTCCGCCAGCTCGGCGAAAAGATCTGCCAGCAACCCGTAGACTTTCTCGTTCGTGGGATCAAGGACCGCATCATGCACGCCCCAGCGGCGCTCGACCGCATACGCCCCCGGCTGGCTCGCCAGTTCCGGGTAGGCGGCCAGCCAGGCCGTCGCGTGTCCCGGCACGTCCATTTCCGGCACCACGCGAAAACTACGTGCGGCGGCGGCGGCGACAATTTCACGGAGCTGCGCCTGCGTGAAATAATGCCCGTCGGAACCGCGCTCATGCAGCCGCGGATGCGTGCGGCTCTCGAAACGGAACCCCTGGTCGTCGGCCAGGTGCAGGTGCAGCACGTTGAATTTCGCCAGCGCCATGCCATCAAGCGTGCGCCGGATCACCGCCGGTGGCAGCCAGTGCCGGCACACGTCGACCATCAGCCCGCGCCAGGGAAAGCGCGGCCGGTCAGCGATCTTCACCACCGGCAGCCACGCTCCGGCCCCGTCGACCACGAGCAACTGTTCCAACGTCGCCAGACCGCGCAAGGCGCCCAGGTCCGTCGCCGCCCGCAGCACCGTCCCCGCCGCGCTGATCTCCAGCCGATACGATTCATCTTCGCCGAGCAGGGGAATCGCGGCCCCCGCCTTCTCCCACGCCACCAGCACCGGGCTCGGTGGTCGCCCCGGCCGGAACGTCCAGGCGCAGCCGAGGCGGCGCTCCCAACCCGCAAGCAGTCTCGCACTCGCCTCGCGCACGCGATCCCCACCCGGTCCTTGATCGCGCCACTCCAGCCCGGCCGAAACCGGGCAACTTCCGGCGAACTGCTCCACCGACACGGGGAGAGGCACGACGTCGATTGCACCGGGCGCTTTGTCTCCCTGCGTCAGCATGCCTCATCCTATCATCCGCCCCCGGCCGCGCCATCGGATAATCGGGACGCGTTGCCGCATTATCGCGCCGGCCCGCCGCCAGTCGGCGCGCATGGCCTGATTCTGCGGTTGGTTGTCCGTATCGTCGTCTGGGCGCAATCGCGGGAGAGGACTATTCTTCGGAAACTCCGTCCGGCATCCCGCCGGCGGCCAGTTACCCCCACGTCATGAAAAACCCGCTCCCGTTCCGGCGGCACCTTCTCGGTGCCTGCCTCGCGCTCACTGCGCTCACCGCCTCCGCCACCCCCGAGCAATACTGGGTTTCGCCGACCGGCAGCGACACCAACAACGGCCTTACCCCGGCCACGGCCTGGCAGACGGTCACCCACGCCCGCGACTACCTCACCACCAACGGTCGCAACAGCCCGGCCCAGGCGGATGACATCATCATCAATCTCATCGCCGGCGAGTATGTCCTGACCGCTCCTGTCGTCTTTGATCGTTTTGACTCTGGCGGAGGTCCGGCCGGCGCCGAATTCGACGTCGTTTACCGCAGCGCTGACGGTCCCGGTGCCGCGCGCCTCGTGGGTGCCGCCGACCTCAATGTGGGCACTGACGGCAACCCGTGGACGCCGCTCGGCGGCGGCAGTCCGCTCTGGGTGATCCAGCTGAACGCCGGCCTCAAGCTCGGGACGCTTTACGAAAACGATAAGCGCGGCTGGGTCGCACGGTCACCCAACTACCAGCCGAAAGCGCGCTACCCGCTCTACCGCGGTGCCTACAAGGTCTCGACCGGTGGCAACAAATCCGGCACGACGCACAATCTCCAATACGCCCCCGGTGATTTCGATCCGGCTGCCTGGGGTCCGCTCACCTCCGCCGCGCAAGTCGTGTGGTGGCGCAACGGCGGCACCGCCAACTGGGGCACCGACAAGCCTTCGCCGATCCAGTCCATCAACACGACGCTGCGCAACTTCGTGCTCACCGTCGATGCCGCCACGCCGCCGCCCACCCCAGGGACCGGCGAACGCTACTATGTGCAGGGCATCCGGGAGCTGCTCGATGCCCCCGGCGAGTTCTTTTACGATCCCACCGACGGTTTGCTTTACTACTACCCGCAGGACGGCGATCCGAACCTGCAGGACATCCGCGTCCCGACCGCCACGCGCCTGCTGACCGTCAGCGGCGGCACGCCCGCCCTGCCGATCCACCACCTGCGATTTGAGGGGCTCGCTTTCGCCTATACCAATTGCGCGTTCTCGAATCTCGCCCAGACGATCACGCTGAATGATTTCGACGGGGCTCTTTATGTGCGTTACGGCCACAACATCGAGGTTCGCGACTGCCTCTTCGAACAGCTCGGCTCGGGCGCCGTCTACCTGCGCGACAACAGCCACCACAACACCATTACCGGCTGCTCCATCCGCCACATGGGACTCGGCGGCATCTGGCTCTACAATGGTGTCCAGCGGAGCGATCCCACCTACCCGAATGCGCGCAGTGAGTTCAACGTCATCACCAACTGCCAGTTCAGTGATATCGGGGAAGTGCTCACCCCGGCCGTCGGATGCGCGGGTGTGCTCCTGGTTTCCGCCAGCAACAACGAAATCTCCCATAGCGAGTTCTCCAACTGTGCCCGCTACGCCGTCAGTCTCCGCGGCAACTGGCGCGACGAGGGCGGGTTGATCGACAACGGCCTCCATTACACCACCGGAAATCTTGTCCACCATGTTCGCGCCACCGACGGCCTGCAGGACAGCGGCGACGCCGGCCTGATTCACTCGGCAGGCGTCAACGTCGCAGGCGGCCCCAACATCAACACGTGGGAACAGCTGCTGGTTTCGGGCGCCTATGCCGACGCCTCCATGGACGATCCGCAGAAGCCGAACGGGATCTTCCTCGACTACCCGGGCTGCACCTATGGGCAGAGCTTCCGCCACATCAAGATCGCCGCCACGCAATCAGGCTCCTTTCGCACGAACCACAACCCGACCCAGACGACCCACAACGTCAGCTGGACCGGTTCCTTCAACGAGACGCTCATCGACTACGCCAACATCGGCCTGACCAGTGCGTTTCCCGCCGCCTACCACGACCCCATCACCGTGGTCGCCGACGACCACACGATCGACTACGGTGAATCCGACCCTGCCTGGGCCGACTCCAGCATCGCCGGCCTGCACCGCGGCGACGGTCGCTACCACGCCTACGCCGTGGCCGCGCCCTATGCCGAATGGCGCCCCACCCTGCCCGCCACCGGCAATTACGACGTCTTCATCCACCGGATGAACCCCGACGCCGGGGCCAGCGCCACCGCGCCCTACGCGATTCTGCACACCGCCGGCACGCAGTCCTTCACCGTCGACCAGCAAACCGGCGCCGCCGGTTGGGTTTACGCTGGCAACTTCCGCTTCGCCGCCGGTCGCGTCGCCACCAACAGCGCCGTCCGTCTTCTCACCAACTCCTCCGACACCAAACCGGTTCGCGCCGACGCCGTCACCTTCGCACTCACCGCGCTCGACGCCGAGGCGCTGGACGGCGAACGCGGCTGGTGGAAGTTCGACAACTCGGCCGCCGATGCCTCCGGCAATGTCGCGACCGCCTCCCTGTTGAACGGCGCCGCCTACACCGCTTCCGCCCCCGTCGGTTCGCACGCCCTCGCACTCGACGGCGTGAACGACTATGCCGAAGTCGCGGACAGTCCCTCGCTCGATATCGATACCGGCGACTTTGCCTTCGCGCTCTGGTTCTATCGTGACGCCAATGCCATCACCAACCTCCGTCTGCTGTCCAAGGGCGCCGGACTCGATTCGAAACCGGGCTACGCGGTCTTCGGTTCCGACGGGCTGATCTCGGTGGCCGTCGGCAACGGCACGGCCCGCAAGATATTCAGCGCCACGTATCCCGGCACCGCGCAATGGGTGCATCTTGCGGTCAATATCGACCGCGCCGGAGCCATCACGCTCTACCTCGACGGCGTCATCGCCGGCTCGATGTCGATCGCCGATTGGGCCGGGCAGGATCTCAGCTCCGCCGATCCGCTCAACATCGGTCGCAACGTCAACTCCGGTTCGCTCCATTGGCCTGGCCGCGTGGACGATCTGCGCATTTTCCGCCGCCAACTCACGCCCGCCGAGATCGCCTTTCTCGCGACACCGTAAGTCCAGGCCGGATGCGCCGCACCTCCACCGCCCTCACGTTCCTCCTCGCCGCCGCGACTTCCGCGGCGGCGACCGGGGCCGACCGCCCGTTGTTGCACCCGCTGTTCTCCGACCGCGTGGTGCTGCAACGCGACCGCCCGGTGACCGTGTGGGGGTGGAGCGAGGCGGCGGACGAGGTCGTCGTTTCGCTTGCGGGTGCCACCGCACCACCGCCCCCGCAGCGCACCCCACCCGACCCAACCACCGGTCGCTGGGAAATCACGCTGCCCGCCCGGCCTGCCGGCGGCCCGTGGCAGCTTCGCGTGGAGGCCGGCAGCCGGAGCGTCGTGGCGCACGATGTGCTTTTCGGCGACGTCTGGCTGTGCAGCGGCCAGTCGAACATGGCGATGCCGCTGCACGACACCGATCAGGCCTCCGCTGCCATGGCCCACGCCAACTGGCCCGAAGTGCGCGTCTGTTCGCTTCCGCTCCAACTCGCCGCCGAGCCGCAGGAAGTGCCCGCCGGCGTCGGGTGGCGCGCGATGACCCCGCAAACCGCCGGAGCCGTTTCCGCCGTCGCATTTCACTTCGCCGCCAAATGGCGTGAGCACACTCGCGTGCCCGTCGGCCTCATCATCGCCGCCGTGGGCGGGACCTCCATCGACGTGTGGATGTCCGCCGCCTCCCTCGGCCGTGTGCCTGCCTCGGCCGACGCGCTCGACGGGGTCATGCGACAGCGCGACGCCGAACGCGCGCTCACGACCACTCTCGCGGACGACCTCGACGCTTGGTTTGCGGATTTCGATCCGGGTTCGGCCGACCATAATCACTGGGCCGCGCCCGAACTCGACGATGCCGGCTGGTTGACCTCAATCGTGCCTGGACGCTGGTGGACCCAACATTACCCGGATTTCACCGGCGTCGTCTGGTATCGTCACGAAGTCGTGCTCACCGCGGCCCAGGCGGCGGCCGGCGCGGTGCTGCAATTCGGCTTCCCCCGGGACTTCGACACGGCGTTCGTCAACGGCCGCCGCGTCGGCGCAGAAACCAACCGCGTCATCCGCCGCCGCTACCCGATCCCCGCCGGCACGCTGCGCGCCGGGCGAAATGTGATCGCGGTGCGGCTGCTCGCCCGGGACGCCAACGCGGGCTTCGGACACAGCCCGGACCAATTCGCCCTCGCATGCGACGGCGGCCCGCCGGTGCCGCTCGCCGGCCCGTGGCGCACCCGGCGCGGCATCGGGCTCGCCGACGCCAAACGCCCGGTGCCAGACCGCCTCACCCGGGCGCCCGACCGCGTCACGCTCCTGCACAACGCGATGATCCACCCGCTCCGGCCTTTCACGCTGCGCGGCTTCGTGTGGTATCAAGGCGAGAACGATCTCGGCCGACCCGACCACTACCGCACCTTGCTCGGTGAACTCATGCGTGGTTGGCGCGAGGAATTCCGGGCCACCGCCGCGCCCTTCGTCGTCATTCAGCTGCCCCGTTACGACGTGGACGGACCGGCCAAGGAATCCTGGCCCGCTCTCCGCGAAGCCCAGCGTCTCGCCGTCGCCTCAACCCCCCGGGCCGCGCTCGCCGTCACGTGGGACACGGGCTGCATCACCGACATCCACCCCCGCGACAAAGCCGCCGTCGGGCAACGGGCCGCTCACGCCGCGCTCGCGCTCGAGGGATTCCCGGGTGGCGCACTCTCGCCTGCACCCCTGGGAATTGTTCGCTCGACCGAAAGTATCGTGATTCATTTCGGCCCCGGCGAATCCCCTCTTTCGGGTAAGGTGGGCGCGCTCCTCGAGGGTTTCGCTCTGGTCGATCTGGCGGGGGTCACCCACCCCGTGGCCGCCCGATGCACTTCGCCCACCACCGTATGCCTCCCGTTGCCAACGAATTTCGTCCCGACCGCGGTCCGGTTTGCCTGGGCCGATGCCCCGATCGCCGCGCTTTCTACCAGATCCGGCCTGCCCGTTGTTCCCTTCGAACTCAGACTCGGTCGAAATGCCACCGCTCTTACCTCTCATTAATGAATTCGGGCGGGGTGCTGCTTTCTCTTCCAATCTCCTCAACCCCTTTGGTCCCAAACTTGGCTGGCCGCTTAAAAGTGGAGTAACTCATCGGACAGACAGGCCACGAACATTTTAGCGCAGCACGGGGCGAAGGGAGGAGCTCATCTCAGGAGAACTAAGTTTATCTACTACATCGGAATCGTTGCCCTTATTTTCTGGCTCCCCTCGATCGATCGATCGATACTTCCGGCGCGGTGAAACCATCGACCCCGCGGTTCGCGATATGGTGATCATCAGCTCTCTCATTATGAAGGACTACGCGATCTCCTGCGAGGATACCACCAAGCGAGACGGGGCATCGGCATCCGCCGTTTTTTCCGTCACCAAAGAGGCCGGGCAGTCGGCAGAAAGGGGTGACCGCTACGGGAAGCCGCCCAACCCGGGTGGCACTATTTAAGCTTCTGTCTCCGTTCCCGCCTCGCGGTGGAATCACACCAATACTTCATCCCATGAACACAACGTCACGTCGCCCGCTCTTCCTTGGAGTCCTGCTCATGCTCGCCGCTTCTGCCGGTTTTGCCGCCACCCCGGCGGAGAACTGGAAGGCCCAGTGCGCCTCCTGCCATGGCGTCGACGGCAAGGGCCAGGGCACGGCGAGCAAGGAAATCAAACTCCGCGACTACACTGATCCCAAGGTGCAGGCCGCGCTCTCTGATGAGCACATCATCAAGGCAACCGCCGAGGGCGTGATCCTGGACGGCAAGGAGATGATGCAGGCCTACAAGAACGATCTCTCGACCCGCGAGATCAAGGGTCTCGTGGCCCACATCCGTAGGTTCAAGAAGTGAACCGGGCGGAGGTTTAGACCAAAATCAGTTTTCGTTCTGGCGAGACTTCACCTCGCTCGCTCCTCCCTGGCGTCCGCCGCATGCTCGCGGCCTTCGTCGGCTTCGCGGCGGTGCGCACTGCCCGCGGAGAGGGCGAGAGGCAAACACGGCCAACGATTGATTCCCTCCACGGTTTTTGGGTTCCAACGACAGGAGGGTGGAGAACAGATCGACCCAAATAACTTTGCGGGCTCCCGAGGATGAGAACCACGGCGCGGCTCGTCGGGACGACTCGCCCTACCCCTTCGCTTCCGGCCGTTGCCCCGCCCCGGGACGAACGGCCCTACGGTCCGCCATTCTCCGGCCGCCGGCCCGGTTCTGGGCTTGGCTTGCCCGGCGCCCGGGGGAGAATGCCCCGTTTCCACCCCATGAAAACCCGCACCCGTCTCGCCTTTCTGCTGGGGCTGCTGCTCGTGGCGTTTGTCGCGGGGGCGCTGCTTCTCCACCAGTTGGACAAACGCGAGGCCCGGCAGATACTCACCGCGCAGCAGCAGGAGCGGGTGCGCCTGCTGGAGGGCCTCCTGCAGCTCACGGGGGAATCCCTCCAGACTTTCGCTAACGACTATGCGCGGTGGGACGACATGGTCGCGTTCCTGAACACCGGCGACAAGGCGTGGGCGGTGATCAACATCGATGACAGCCTGCCGACTTTCCACGCACGGGCCGCCTGGGTTTTCCGGCCCGACGGCAGCCTCGCCTACGGCGCAGCCCGGCCGGGACAAGCCAACCTGCAACAGCCGCCCTTCGATGTGACCGCGATTTTACCCCGGCTCCAGCATGAGGAACACCTGCAGTTCTTCGTCGAATCAGCCGAGGGGCTCCTCGAAATCCGGGCGGCCCCGATCATGCCCTCCGACTTGGCCCTGCAGAACCAGCCGCCGAAGGGCTGGTTCCTGGTCACCCGGCAGTGGGACGAAGCGGTGCTCAAATCCCTCGGCACGGTGCTGGCCAGCGACGTGGTCCTGCGGTCCCCCGGGCGGGAGACCCCGGACGACCGGAAGCCCTTCGACATCGCGATCCGCCGCGAGCTGCCGGGCTGGGACGGTCACCCGGTCGCGGTGCTGCATGCCCGCTATGCCGCGACGCCGCTCGCGCAGCTGCAGGAACACAATAGCGCCGAGCTGCTCTACATCATCGGCGCCGGGATCGCCGGCATGGCGATCATTTTGCTTTACCTCTCCCTCTGGGTCATCGCGCCGCTCCGGCGCATCGAGCAGAGCCTCACGGAGAAGTCTCCCTCCGCACTCGGCCCGCTGCGGCGGAAGAAGGACGAGTTCGGGCGGCTGGCGCGGCTGACCGAGGCGTTCTTCGCCGGCCGCACCGCGCTGGAGAAGGAGATCGAGGAACGGATGCGGGTCGAGGTCGAGCTGCGCCGCTCGACCCAGTTGCGCACCCGGCTGGCGCGCGACCTGCACGACAGCGTCATCCAATCCATCTACGCCGCCGGCCTGGGCCTCGAGAGCGTGCGCGGCCAGCTGCGCGGCGAACCCGAGCTGGCGGAGAAGCGCCTCGGCGCCGCGGTCTCGAGCCTCAACCAGACGATCGGCCAGGTCCGCGGCTTCATCAACGGCCTCGAACCGGAGAGCGAACCCCAGCCGCAATTCTCCCTGGCGTTACAAAGCCTCGTCGAGACGTTGCAGGGGCTGCATCCGCTGCGCCTCAAGCTGGAGATCGCCGCGCCGGCGACCCACGCCCTCACCGCGCAGGAGGAGCTGCACGCCCTGCAGATCGCCCGCGAGTGCGTCAGCAACAGCCTCCGGCACAGCAACGCCTCCCATGTCGAGATCCGCCTGCAGCAACAGGGCGCGCAGACGGTGCTGAGCGTGGCGGACGACGGCGCGGGCTTTGACCCGGCGAAGGTGATCGGCAGCGGCAGCGGCCTGGCCAACATCGCGGCCCGCGTCCGCGAGATGGGCGCGCGCCTCGAGGTCGAGTCCGCCCCGGGACGGGGCTGCCGCGTCACGGTGTGGTTCGGGGCGAAGGGCTGAGCAAAGCGCAGGGAGCAAGGTAGGGGCCGTTGCCCCCAACGGCCCTTGATTGAGGGCTCTGGGGGTCAAGCGCCCCTACCACAAACCCGCCGAGCCGGCGCGCCCGGAGGTCGCGCCCCACCCCCGCACCCTACCAGTCGTTTCCCCAGCAGATGCCGAGGGCCTTGCCGGTCTGGATGAGGTCGCCGTCGGTGGGGACGGTGCGGAGCTTGCCCACGGCCTCGCTGATGGCCACGTCGGTGGTGTCGGGCGGACGGAGCGCGACCATGCGGCCGAACTTCTTCTCCGCGATGAGCGTGACCGCCCGGGCGCCGAAGCGCGTGCAGATGAGCCGGTCGAAGGTCGTGGGCACGCCGCCGCGCTGCAGGTGGCCGAGCACGACGGTGCGCGTCTCCTTGCCCGTGCGCTGCTGCACCTCGGCGGCGACGACGGAGGCAATGCCGCCGAGCCGGGCCTCGCGCTGCGCGTCGGCCTTGCCGCCCATCGGGGGCGTGGAGGTGACGAAGTCCTTGTCCTGCTCGCGGGCGCCCTCGGCGACGGCGATGAGGGTGAAATGTTTTCCCTCGGCCTCGCGGGCCATGATCTTGCGGCAGATGCTGTCGTAGTTGAAGGGGATCTCGGGGATGAGGATGACGCTGGCGCCGCCGGCGATGCCGGCGTGCGCGGCGATCCAGCCGGCGTAGCGGCCCATCATCTCGACGACCATGACGCGGTTGTGGCTCGTCGCGGTCGGCCGGAGCCGGTCGAGCGCGTCGGTGGCGAAGGACACCGCGGTGTCGAAGCCGAAGGTGACAACCGTGCCGCCGAGGTCGTTGTCAATGGTCTTGGGCACGCCGACGACGGGGATGCCGGCCTCGAGGCACTGGAGGCCGATGGAGAGGGAGCCGTCGCCGCCGACGACGACGAGCGCGCTGAGCCCGAGGGCGTCGCAGTTCTTCTTCGCCTCGGCGAGGATGGCGGGGTCGATCTGCTTGGCCTCGCCGTGGCCGACCTTGGCCGCGAAACGGCCGCGGTTCGACGTGCTGAGGATGGTGCCGCCGAGGTAGAGGAGGCCGTCCATCTCGAGGTAGTCGAGGGGGCGGGTGCGCACCGGCTCGAGCAGGCCCTCGAAGCCGCCGAGGATGCCGAGGGTTTCCCAACCGCGCTTGGCAGCGGCCTTGACGACCGCGTAGATGACTGCGTTCAGGCCGGGGCAATCGCCCCCGCCGGTGAGGATGCCGATGCGTTGTTTCATAAGAAAGGTGACGCGCCGGCGTGGTCGGCCACGGCCCATGATGCGGGACGGGGCATGAAACTCAATCTTCAAGCAGGGGCTTTATGCACCACGGAACACACGGTAGAATCTCTTACAGGAGGTCGCAGAGGAAAGGCAGGAGGACCGAATCCACTTCTCGGTTCGCTCCGCTTGCAGGGTCGCCGCTGGTCGGCGCCCGCGGGCGGCGTCAAGGCGCCGCCCCTACACGAACCGGATGGCGGCTCGGCGTGAAGACTGGTTTCATCCGCCAGACATAAGAGCGTGAGCCCCTCGACAGGCTCGGGGTCCTGAGCTTGTCGAACGGACAAGCTCGCTGGCCCACTCAAAGAAAAAGCCGGTCCGTGCGGACCGGCTGGAAAGTTCGTGGTGATGCGGGGGAGCTTATTTCTTATTCGCCCGGGCCTGTTCGAGCGCGCCGACTTGGTTCTGCCAGGCGGTGACGAGGCCCGATTGGACGGAGCCCCACGTTTCGGCGCTCACGTTGTCCAGCAAGTCGGTGGCGCGCTTCAGGCCGGCGGTGGCGGCATCCAGCGCGACCATGGCGGCGCGGCGGGCGGGCGTGGCCATCATCGCGTTGTAGCCCGCCTTCAGCGCGGCGACGTCGGCCTCGGCCTGCAGGACGAGCCCGCGGGCCAGGGCGGTGCATTCCGCCCGCTGCTCGAAGGTGAAGGCCTTGAGCTGTTCCGTGATGGCCGCGGCATCGGCGGCCGGCGGGACCGGGGCCGCGACGACCGGGGGCGGGATGACCGGGAGTTTATCCTGGTGATCGGCTTTGCCGCAACCGGTGGCGGTGAGCAAAACGAAGCCGAGCAGGAGGACGGGGACGCGGGTGATTGTTTTCATGGGGAACGGAATCGGTGGTGATGCGGGCGGAGATCGCCAACCGGTCAAGTTAGTCCCTGCCGCCGGCCGCGGCCATGGGGCGTTACCCGACCGGGGGGCGGGATAACTTTGTAGCAGCCGTCGTCAGACGGCTGCACCAACGGCCTGACAGCCGCTGCTACATCCGGATCAAGACTGCAGCGCGGGATCGGGCGGCTCGGGGGTGGAACCCGCTCCGCGCAGGTTTTGGACGCGCGTTGGGAGCCCGGCGGGAAAACCGGTCACGGAGGACCGGTTCCACCGGCCAGACCGCAGAGCGCGAGCCCCTCGACCGGCTCGGGGTCCTGAGCTTGTCGCACGGACCAGCGCGCTGGCCTACCCCAAAGTGAATGCCGGTCCGCGCGGACCGGCTTGAAAATTTGCGGCGCGCCGGCGAGCGGCGGCCCTACACTCAGGCTTCGTAACCGGGCAGCGTCTTGTTGACGCCTTCCTTGCCGAGGCGGGCGTAGGCGGGCAGGCCGTTGTCGTAGGGCACGGTGACCTCGCCCTGGATCAGCGGCGTGGCGTAGCGGAAGAACTGGAAGTTCAGGCTGACACCGTCCTCGTTGACCCACTCCTTGGGCAGCTTCTTGAGATTGCCGACGACATCGGTGAGGGCCGAGAGGCCGGTCTCGCAGGTGTAGTTGTCGCCGTCGCCGCGCACGAGCGTGACGAGCTTGTCGGACTCGCCGTTGACGGCGGCCTTGACGGCGGCCTGGCCGACGAGGAACGCCTCATCGGCGTCCGTCTTCGAGGCGAGGTGGGCGGCGGCGCGCTGGGCGACGCCGAGGCGGGCGACGCGGGCCTTGGCCCCGACCTGGGACTCGACGAGATCCTTCATGAACTCGCCGACGCCGCCGAGCTGGGCATGGCCGGCCGTGTCGGTGGCGCTGGTCTCGACGGAGACGTAGTTGCCGTCCTTGTCCACCAGGCCCTCGCTGGCGACGACGACGCAGTGCTTCTCGCGCTTGAGGACGCGGCGGACGTCATCGAGGAACTTCTCGTTGGTGAAAGGAACCTCCGGGAGATAGACGAGGTGCGGGGGATCATTCGGGTGATCGCGGCGCTTGGCGAGGGAGGCGCCGGCGGCGAGCCAGCCGGTGTTGCGGCCCATGACCTCGACGATGGTGACGAGGTCGCCCTGGCCCATGGCGTCGGCGTCGAGCGCGAGCTCCTTGACGGTGGCGCCGATGAACTTGAGGGCGCTGCCGTAGCCGGGGCAGTGGTCGGTGGCGGGGAGGTCGTTCTCGACGGTCTTCGGGATGCCGATGACGCGGAGGTCGTAGGCGGCGGCCTTGGCGAGCTCGCCGAGCTTGGCGGCGGTCTCCTGCGAGTCGGCGTCGCCGATGTGGAAATAATAGCGGATGTTGTGCGCCTTGAAGACCTCGAGGACGCGGTCGTAGTCGGCGGGCTTCTTCAGCTTGGTGCGGCAGGTGCCGAGGGCGGCGCCGGGGGTGTAGCGGAGGCCGCGGATGGCCTGCTGCGACTCGGCGGCGAGGTCGACGAAATCCTCGTTGAGGAGACCGAGCACGCCGTTGAGCGAGCCGTAAACTTCCTCGATGCAGGAATGGTTAAGGGCTTCGGCAACAACGCCCGCGACGCTGGCGTTGATGACGGCGGTGGGGCCGCCGGATTGGCCGATCAAACAGTTACCGACTAATTCTTCTGCCATAAGGTGGTGTGGTTTAAAGCTGGGAAAGAAACAAAAGGAAGGGTCAAAAAAGGGGTCGCCCTAGGTGGTTGCAAACTAAATCTCCCCGGGGGCTGGAAAGAGGGGAATCCTTAAGCAGGCAGCCCGCTGGCGGGCGCAGTTTTAGGCGCGAGCAAACTCCGCTGGCCCACGGGAGGGATCGGCGACCGTGTCCGCCAGAGGCTTGGCGACGGCTGATCCCGCCCTGCAACATCTTACAGCAATTTTCCCGGGCGGTAGTCCGCGGCGCCCTTGTGCTGCTTGGCGAGCGGGGCGACCGACGCCTCAAACGCATCCACCTGGTGCGGGGCGGCGCCGACGAAGCGTTCGCTCTGGGCGAGCACGTCGGTCAATTTTTTCTTGGACAGGCCGAGGCGCTTGTCGCCGGCCAGCCGGCCGAGGAGATCGGCGTCGCCACCGGTGCGCAGCGCCTTGGCGGCGGCGAGGGCGTGCTCCTTGATGGCCTCGTGGGCGGTCTCGCGGCCCGCGCCGCCCTTCACCGCCTCCATCAAAATCGTGGTCGTGGCGAGGAACGGCAGGTTGCGCTCGTTCTCGGCGGCGATGGCCGCGGGGAAGACCTCCATCTGGCGCAGCACCGTGAGCAGGGTCTCGAGCAGGCCGTCGATGGCGAAGAAGGCGTCGGGCAGCGCCACGCGGCGCACGACCGAGCACGACACGTCGCCCTCGTTCCACTGGTGGCCGGCGAGGCCGGCGATCATCGTGACGTAGCCGGACAAAATCGTGGAGAAGCCGCAGATGCGCTCGCAATTTCGCGTGTTCATCTTGTGCGGCATGGAGGAGGAGCCGGTCTGGCCTTCCTGGAACCCCTCGGTGAGGAGCCCGGCGCCGGCCATGAGCCGCAGCGTGGTGGCGAAACTCGCGCCGGCCGCACCGGTCTGGTGCAACGCGGTGACGACGTCGAAGTCGAGCGAGCGCGGGTAGACCTGGCCGACGGCCGCGAGCGAGGACTTGAAGCCGAGGTGCTTGACGATGCGCGCCTCGAGCTGGTCGACCTTGGTGGCGTCGCCGCCGAGGAGCGTGAGCTGGTCCAGCTGCGTGCCGACGGCGCCCTTGAGCCCGCGGACGGGGTAGCGGGCGGCGAGGTCCTCAAGCCGCGCCTGGGCGAGCTGGAGTTCCTGGCCGAACATCGCGAGGCGCTTGCCGAGGGTGGTCGGCTGCGCCGGGACGTTGTGCGTGCGGCCGGTGATCATCACGTCGCGGTGCTTCGCGGCCTGCTTCGCCAGCGCGAGGAGGGCGGCCGCGACCTTGAACCGCACGAGCGCCAGCCCGCGGGCCACCTGCAGCTGCTCGACGTTTTCCGTGAGGTCCCGGCTGGTGAGGCCGAGGTGGATGAACTGCCGCTTGGCCAGCTCGGAGAATTCCTCGATGCGCGCCTTCACATCGTGAAGGGTGACGCGCTCGCGCTCGGCGATGCGGACGAGGTCGACGTCGAGGCGGACGCGCTCGTAGTCCTTGATGGCCTCGGCGGGGATGGCGACGCCGAGGTCGCGCTGGGCCTTCATGACCGCGATCCAGAAATCGCGCTCGAGCAAAATGCGCCCGTGGGCGGACCAGATCTCGCGCATGGCCGGTGACGCATAGCGCCCGGCGAGGACATTGGGGATGGATTCGGCGGAGGGTTCGGTCGGCTTCACGGCGGCGAAAGCGATAGGACAGGCCCCGCGGGTTGCCAATGGAAAAGAGCGCGTAGGCCGCCTGCTGGCAGGCGCAGGTGTCCGGCGTGAGCAAGCTCACTGGCCCACCGGGCGGCGTCGGTAGGGCGAGTCGTCTCGACGAGCCGCCCTCCACCGCGGCTCATCCGGAGGATTCGCCCTACCCGCCCGCCGCCAGACACCGCACGGCCATCTCGCGGAGGACGGTCATCTGGTCGTTGGGGCGGCGGATGATCTCCTCGAAGGTGGCGATGAACTCCTGCTGGTTGTCGATCAGCCGGCGCAAGGGCGGCAGCCGGCCGGAGCTGACGAGCTTGCCGACATACCACTGGTTCTGGGTGAAAAGGTTGTAGGCGCTCTTCTCGGTGTCGCCGCCGAAGTGCCGCGCGTAGGCCTCCGCCGCACGCGCCCAGGCCGACTTGTCGAAGCCGTAAGGGCCGGGGGCGCGGAGTTCGCCGGTGTCGAGCAGGACGCGGCACTGGATGAGGATGCGGTTGCGGTTCTGCAACGCGCTGAGGACGGGGCGGGCGTCGCCGCCGTTGAAGAAATGGCGCTCCAGCGCGGCGATGGTGCCCCGCAGGTCGCCGGCGAAGAACTTTTCGGCCGACTCGAAGAAATCCCCCTCGGCGAAGTTGGGCGTCAGCTCGTCGATGTGCGCCGGCTCGATCGCGGCCCCTGCACCGGCATAGGTGGCGAGCTTGCGCGTCTCCTCGGTGAGCAGGCGGGTGTTGGGGCCGACCTTGGCGAGCAGGAGTTCGAGCGCGCCCTCGCCGAACGTGGCGCCGCTGGCCTTCGCCTCCTCGATCGCCACGCCCGCCAGCGCGTCGCCGGCGGACTCGCCGTCGCCGCCCGCGAGCGTGAAGTCGGCATGGCCCTCGCACCATTTCGGGAAGGAGCGGCGGCGGTCGATCGGCGCGGCGGTGATGACGATGGCGACCTCTTCGGCGTTCACCTTTTCCAGCAGTTCCTGCAGGGCCGCCACCTGCTCGAGCGTGCCCTCGGCGCGGCCGGTCACGGTGTCGGCCAGAAAGTTGACGTCCTTGAACCACACGACGCGCTTGCCGCCGAACATCGGGACGGTCTGCACGGCGTCGCGGAAGCGGTTCACCGCCGCGCCGACCTCGTCGACGTTGGCCGCGAAGCCGCTGATGATCTCGCGCGAGAAGTCGTCCGCGTTCGCCTCGGCCGCCAGGGTCGCGAAGCGCTCCTGCCCGAGGCGGTTGACGATGAAGTCGTCGGGACCGCAGAGGAACGCGAAGTTTTTGGTGGCGGCGGGCATCGGGCGGGGATTTGCCCACGAAACCCGCGAAAGCGCACGAAAAAAGTCACCGGTAGGGGCCGTTGCCCCCAACGGCCCTTGAGGAAAGGCGCTTGAGGGCAAGCGCCCCTACCCGGGCCCTACCCCCTCAATTCGCCAGCGGCAGGGCGGCGCGGCGCGTCTCCTTGACCACCTCGCGGCGGAGCCAGTCGATGGCGGCGGTCACGGCGCGCTCCTTCACGGCGCAGCGCGGGCCGGGATAGGTGAGCTTCTTGGCCCAGCAGCCGCCGGGCGTGTGCAGGCCGATGAAGATCGTGCCGACGGGATTCTCGCCCACGCCGCCGGTCGGGCCGGCGAAGCCGGTGATGGCCACGCCGTAGTCCGCCCCGAGTTGTTCCGCGACCCCGGTGGCCATGGCCACGGCGCATTCTTCACTGACGGCCCCGTGCTGCGAGAGCAGGCACTCCGGGCAGTCGAGCAGAAGCATCTTGGAGTCATTACTGTAGGAGACGATGCCGCCCTGGAAGAACTTGGAGGCGCCGCAGACGTCGGTGAAGGAGTTGGCCAGCAGGCCGCCGGTGCAGGACTCGGCGACGGCGAGCGTGCGGCTCTGCGCGCGGAGCTGGTCGGCCACGACCTTCACCATGCGGTCGTGCCCGAAACAGACGAAATCATCGCCGAGCAACGCGGCGCAGTCGTCGGCCAGCGCGCGGAGGATGTCCATGGCGTATTGGCCGTCGGGCGAGCTGACGCGGCAGTCGACCTGGCCGAGGTGGGCGCAGAAGGCGATGCCGAGCCCGGGCAGCCGGTCGAAGAGCGGTTGAAAAAGGGTCTCGAGGGCCGACTCGCCGACGCCGGCGCTGCGGATCTGGATGTAGGCCTCGCTCTCCGCGAGCAGGCCGCGCTGCGTCAGCCGCGGGATCACCTGCTCGGTGAACATCGGCCGGAGTTCGTTCGGCGGGCCGGGCAGCAT
>JAQSDJ010000089.1 GCA_029945855.1 Lacunisphaera sp. | reverse complement strand
GCGCCGGGGCGTTGCCCCGGATCCTTTGCGGTCTGTCTGGTTCATGGTTGTCCTTATCGCTACCCAAATCGGCCGACTCCGTGTCACCCGCTGTTTGGTCGCTTCCTGCGGCAAGCTTTATCGCTCCTGTCCTCGGAAGCGACCAAACAGCTGACCCGTCAACGCGGATGTCTATGTCCACTAAATCGAGGCAGTCTCAAGTCGTCCGGCCCTGTCCTGCAACAAGACAAAAGGCCCAGGCGGCCCGCCGGCCGGTTTGGGCGTTTTGGCGCGGGATCGGGGCAACCGGCCGGCGGCGGTGCCGTGGTTCGACGCCAACATCGGACTCGCCCCGGCGGAGTGATGGGCTAGTATTCCCGCATGCAATTTCTGCTCAACGGCTGGATGGGGCTGGGCGGTCTGCTCGTGGTTTTGCTGGCCATGCTCGAGTGGGGCCGGTGGATCGGGCGGCGGCGGCTGAAGTCCGATCCCTCGTGGGATAATCGCGGGGTCGGCACGCTGGAAAACACGCTCCTGGCCCTGCTGGGCCTGCTGCTGGCCTTCACCTTTTCGGGTGCGTGGTCACGCTTTGACGCGCGGCGCGAGCTGATCCTCCGGGAAACCAACGCCATCGGCACCGCCTGGCTGCGCCTCGATCTCCTGCCCGGGCTGGCGCGCGAACCGTTGCAGGTTTCATTCCGGCATTATGCGGATCTGCGGATCGCGGCCACGCAGGCCAACGAGACCCGGCCCAACGGGGAAGTGGCGGCGGCGCAGCAGGCCATCTGGACCCAGGCCGTGGCCGGCGCGCGGGACGCCGCCGACGGCCGGGTGGCGCAGTTGCTGCTGCCGGCGCTGAACGAGATGTTCGACATCGCCACGGCCCGCTACCAGGCCGTCCTGACCCATCCCCCCAGGCTGGTTTATGGGATGCTGATGATCATCACGCTGCTGGCTTCCTTGCTGGCCGGCTATGGCATGGCCGCGGGCAACCGGCGGAGCTGGCTCCATATCTTTTGTTTTGTGGCCGCCCTGCTGCTGGCGATCTACGTTTCCCTCGACCTCGAGTATCCGCGCCGGGGCCACATCCGCGTGGACAACTACGACCAGCTGCTGATCGACCTGCGGGCGGACATGAAATAAACCGGCGGCGGTTTCCCGCTCAACCGGATGCGGCGAGGATTTTCTCCCGCAGGTGCGTGCATCGCAGTTTCGACTCCGCGTTGCGGACGGCCATGCCGTAGGCGGCGGGCTCGCCGACGATGAAGACCTTCTTCCGGCCGCGCGTGATCGCGGTGTAGATCAGGTTGCGCTGCAGCATCACGAAGTGCGCCTTGAGCAGCGGGATGATGACGACAGGATACTCGCTACCCTGCGAATTGTGGCTGATAAGGCCGTTGGTCAGGAAGGCGTGGGTGCCGGGCACATGCAGGTCGAACATGGCGGCCTCGGCCGGCTCGATGTAACGGATGGGATCGAAAAAGAACCGGCTGCGGCGAAACGCGTCCAGCGTTTTGAAAACCGGAATGCGTTTTATCCACGGCCAGCGGCGGGAAAACACGGTCAGCAGGTCGTCGAGATGCCGGTAGTTGGTGCGCGCAGCGCCACGCGCCAGACTGCCGAGGAGAATACCTTCGCCCAAGAACGAGCGGGCAAACAGGCCCTGTTCGGCACGACCCTTCGTTGCCCCTAATCGTTGCCGGATTTCGTGCCGTAATGTCCGCCAGAGCGCAGCGGCGCCGGGGATGATGTCTACATTGGTCTTCCCGCTCCAGCCGTCGCCACGTCGGGCCAGGCGACGCAATTGCCGGGCCTTGGCGGCCAGGCCGAAGCCGATGTGCTGTTCAAAAAGCCGGAGATTGGCGCCATACATTTCGACGCGCCAGGAGTCGCTGGCTTTGATGTGCAACCGCGCAGTGATGATGCCGAAATTGAGCAACATCATCCGAACCTGCTCTGCGAGCCTGAGCGAAGTCGTGGCCAGCACGACACGGGTGCCGTTGCCGCTGGCGGAGCCGTCGGTGTCGAACAGTCCGCGCAGGAAGGCGGCCTGCACGGGCCGCGGTGATTGAAGGATCGGGTCCGGCACCTTTTTGTGGCGGGCGGTGGCGTGGGCGAGACCGGCGGCGGACAGCCACTCGCGGAACGACTTGCTGATGACATACCAGGTCGGGGCCGTCTTGTGGGCGGTGGAGCGCGACAGAGTGGGGCGCAGGCCGAATTGTTCGTGCAGGATGCGGGTGTAGTTGCGCACGAGCGTCCGGTCAGCGTTGGTCAGGCGCACATCGCCATCCTGGCGCTCGTCATAGGAGCCATCGCCGACGAGGTAGCCGAGGAGCATGGCGAGGTCGGGATTGATCGTCGGGGGCAGGGCGATGATCTTGCGACGCGGATGGGCGACAGGTCGGTAGTGGATGGCGAATTCCCGGCGAGGAAAGAGCGCCATGCCCCGTCGGATGGGCAGAAAATCCCCCGGCCTCAGCTCCGGGAGTTTTTTCCAGATAAACTTTCCCTTATCGGCATCGAGGACTTGCACGGGATGCCGGTGTGATCCTGTCAGCTCATAGCCGTGGCGGGTAACGAGCCGCAGCGCCGGTTCCCTGCGTCCCCGGTAAATCTGGTCAGTGGTCACGAGGCCTTCCGGCCCAGCCAGCCGCAACCGCAGCGGACGGACGCGCAGGCCACTTCCTTGGGCGGGCCATAGGTCTGCGATTTGCTGCCAGCCGCGGGAGGTGAGGACCCATGTGTCGGCGGCGACGCATTTGTGGATGCTGATCGCATACGCGAGGGCGGTGTCGCCGAATTCGCCGCGCTCGAAGGTGTGTTTCTCGCCGTCGAAGTCGGCCACGAGCGTGCCCTTCGCCGGGTCGACGCTGACGACCGTGCCGATGTCGCCGTTGAAGAGGTTCTTGTCGTAGTTGTTCCGGAGCTGGATGAGCTTGTCGCCCGGGCGGTATTCGCCGCTGACCGACTTGATCCCCTGGTGGTGCGGGTTGAGCGCGGCCTGGAGCGCGGCGTTGAGGTTGGCGACGCCGGCCACGCCCTTGTGCATCGGGGCGAGCACCTGCACGTCGGTGACGGGGTTGAACCACTTGAAATGCGCCGGGATGAACTTCGCGCACAGCTCGGTGACCTTCGCGAGGCAGTCCTCGGTGCCGGTGGCGGCGATGAAGTTGAGGTCGCTCCACGCCTGGGCCTTGGCGACCTCGCTGACGACCGGGGGAGGGGAGTTGACGCCCTCGTTGATGGCGTGGGCGGTCGTGACGATGAGGCTTTCCTTCTGCTGGCGGTAGACGAAGGAGAGGCGCGTGACAGGGAGGAATAGCCGGGAGCCGGGAGCCGGGAGTTGGGAGCCAGAAAGTTGAGTGTTGGAAGTTGAGTGTTGAACGTTCGCGGTCTCGGAGACCGCGATGAGATCCTTCAGCACGTTGCCGGCGCCGACGCTCGGCAGCTGGTCGAT
>JAQSDJ010000088.1:19587-42712 GCA_029945855.1 Lacunisphaera sp. | reverse complement strand
TTCTGTCAGTGCTGCCCGCGGCCCTGCCGCAGGTTCCGCTGCTTCGCCATGCTGAACATGAGCACCGCTCCCACTATCGCCCAGGGAATCATGAAGTAGAAGAAGTAGGTGTAGCCCGTCCGGTCGAGGAGCCGGCCGAGCAGCTGCATCGCCAGGCCCGCGCCGATATACTGGAACGAGTTGATGCAGCCAGAGGCGAACGCCGCCGCCTTGCGCCCGCCGATGTCCATCGCCGCCGCCGGCCCGAGCAGCGAGTGGGTGGAGTTGGCGGTGAACGCCACTGTGATGAACGCGATCGCGATCGGCACCGCCCCCGCGGCCTGCGAGGCGATGAGGATCGTCACGATCTCCAGGCAGTAGATGCCTGCCGCCACCGGCGCACGCCGCCCGTCGAACAGGTGGTCCGAGATCATCCCGGAGATGAACGAGCCCGCCGACGCCACGAACGGGATCATGAAGCCGACGACCAGAAACAGCGGCGAATCGAGGTTGATCTGGTGCACGTCCTGCATGTAGCGGGGGAACCACTGGTCCACCGTCTGCCGCACCGCGCCCGTGCAGGCGTAGGCGCTCGCCATGATCCACACGTATTTGTTCGTGACGATGGTCATGAAGACCTCGCGCATGTCGGCCTTCACCTTGTCGTCGTGGTCGGCCTCGCCCTTGTAGACATTGTGAAACCCGGCCTCCTCCGGCGTGTCCTTGGCCCAGAGCGCCACCGACACCGCCACGAGCGAGGCGATGCCCGCCGGCACAAAGAAGAGCATGCGCCAGTGCTGCGGCGGGATCTGCCACAGCCCGAGGAACACGAAGCCGGCGAGCAGCGCCGGCCCGAGCTGGTTGATCGCCACGCGCCCGAGGTTGATCATGAAGCCGAAGACGCCGGCAAAGGTCCCGCGTTCCCGCTGGCTGAACCACGACGCGTTGATCTTGATGAAGCCCGGCGCGCCGAACGACTGCGCATAGCCGTCGATGCCGCGCAGCACCACGAAGAGCCAGAGCAGCCCCCAGAAGGATGCCGCGCCGAACGCGAGATTGCAGATCACCGTGCCGGCCGCGCCGATCAGCAGCGCCTTCCTCCCGCCGAGTCGGTCCGTGATCAGGCCGTTGACCACCTGGCCGAACGCATACGCATAGAAGAACGCCGCGAGGATGTCGCCCATGTTCTCCTTCGTGAAGCCGAACTCGTCCGACATCGCCTTGTTCGCGATGGAGATGTTGTAGCGGCACATGTAGAAGCTCGTGTAGAGCAGTCCCACGACGCCCCAGTTGAGCCCGCGGCGCGCGCCATAGCCCGGCGGCAGGACCAGCCGGGGGGCGCGCGGAGCGGAGGGGGCGGACGACGAACTCATGGAGGGCCTTTTGTAACCCAAATGTCATAACCTGCACGGCAATTCCGCGCGGCCGTGCCTTGCCTATGCGGGGGTCGCGGGTGGAACCGGTCCTCCGGACCGGTATTGCCCGCGCGGATTCATCAACCCGTCCGGAGGACGGGTTCCACCCTCCCCCGCCCGCCTCAACCCGCCGCCGGCTTCTTCTCGTGCTCGTCGATGTATTTGCGCGTTGCCGCCGGCAGTTCGTTCCAGATGCGCCAGGCGATGATGCCGCCGATGAGCGCGAAGGGCATCAGGAAGATCGGCCACCAGCGCCAGCTCAGCCCGGACAGGTAGCCCACGGCGATCGACTGCACGCCGCTGCCGAGGTAGACGCAGCCGTCCACGATGCCCGAGCAGGTGGCCGTGGCCTTGCGGCCGCCGAAATCCGCCGCCGCCGTGCCCGACATCAGGGAGTGCACGCCGGTCACCGCGGCCACGATCAGCAGCGAGGCCACGCCGACGAGCATCGGCATCGAGAAGATGGTCATGGCCATCACCGCGGCCATCATGAGCATGAAGGCCGAGAACAGCGCCGCCGGCGGCCCGCGCCGCGACTGGAAATACTTGTCCGAGATCAGCCCGCCCGCGAAGCCGCCGACGATGCCGAAGATGCACAGCAGCAGGCCCCAGTTCTCCAAAATGACCTCGGCGCCCACCTGCGGCACGTCGTGGGCGAAGATCTTATACCATTGCATGATGCCGTTGCGCAGCACGCCCGACGTCAACTCCACCCCGGCCACCAGCAGCATGATGGGGTTGCCGAAGACCTTTTTCAGCAGGTCCATCGTGGTGTATTCCTCGTGCATGTGGCCCGAGGAGGCGTCGTGGGTGTCGAGATAGGGGAAGCCGGCCCCCTCGGGCGTCTCCTTGATCAGCCAGGCATCGAGCACCACCCACACCAGCAAAATGGCGGCGGGGACGAAGAAGGCCGCCCAGGTGGCGTCGGTCGTCGTCCCCGCGGGCACGAAGAGATTGTGCAGCAGGGCGGACAGCCCGCTGTGGGCGGCGTCGGAGCCGGCCTTCGTCAGGTCGATGATCGCCTGGCCCCAATCGAACGCAAAATACACGCCGAAGGAGATCAGCGTCCCGAAGATCGCGCCGAACACGCCGCGCTCGCGGACATGGAACCAGTTCGCCTTCACCTTGATGATGGAGACCGCGCCGTAGCTCTGGAAATACATGTTGAGCCCGTAGGTGATCGAGAGCGCCCACACGAGGTTGAGCTCCATCCGCTTCGTGACCACGAGCCAGGTGATCACGCCCATCGCGACGTTCATGAGGGACGAACCCACGCCGGCGATGATGATGCCCATCTTGCCGCCGATCTTGTCGACCAGCGGGCCGTTCACGAGGAACGACAGCGCGTAGACCCAGGTGCCGGCGGCGAAGATGACCCCGAACTGCTGGTTGGTCATCAGGTCGCCGAAGGAATTCTTCGCCACCGCCAGGTTGTAGCGCCCCATGTAGAGGAACGCATACGTCATCCCCAGCGGGAACCAGTTGATGAAGCGCCGGCTCAGGAACCACGGCCCGTGCTTGAGCGGGTTGTTGTAGAAATAGACCGCGATGACGATGAAGAGGCAGAGCGCGACGATGCTGAGGGACATGTGGAAGACGTTGGGCTGCTGGGCGGAACGCCCGCGACCATAGGTGCCGACCCGCCCATGGCACGCCGAAAAGCCTCCGTTTGTGTTAAATTAACGCGCCCGGCCCGCGGCATAACCCCGGCTTTTGTTTGCCGCCCGGCCGGGTTGCTGCTTCGTTCCCGGCCATGCCCGCCACGAACCGACGCACCAAGATCATCGCGACCCTGGGTCCCGCCACCGAGAGCGAGGCCATGCTGGTCAAACTCATCTCCGCCGGCGTCGACGTCGTCCGTCTCAACATGGCCCACGCCAAGCACGACTGGACCCGGATGATCATCCGCCGCATCCGCGCCGCCTCGAAGACGGCCGGCCGCGAGGTCGCCGTCATGATGGACATCAAGGGCCCCGAGATCCGCACCGGCGACCTCGAGGCGCCCATGGAACTCAAGGTCGGCGAGATCTTCGACTTCACCGTCAAGCCCGGCGCCGAGCGCGAGAACGCCGTCGAGGTCCGCTCCGTCGACGTCAACTACCGCGACCTCGTCAACGACATCCGGGTCGGCGACACCGTGCTGGTGGACAGCGGCCTCATCCGGCTCGAGGTGCTGACCAAGGACCAGGCCCACATCCGCTGCCGCGTGCTCACGCCCGGCTCCCTCACCTCCCGCCGCCACATCAACCTCCCCGGCGTCAAGGTCAACCTCCCCTCCTTCACCCAGAAGGACCGCGCCGACACCCTCGTCGGCATCGAGGAGGGCGTCGATTTCATCGCCCTGTCCTTCGTGCGCGAGGCCAGCGACGTCGAGTTGCTCCGCGTGTTCCTGAAGGAGCACAAGTCCCGCGCCCGCATTGTTGCCAAGATCGAGGACCAGTCCGCCATCGACAACCTCGACGACATCATCCGCGCCACCGACGTCCTCATGGTCGCGCGCGGGGACCTTGGCATCGAGGTCCCGCTGTGCGAGCTGGCCGTCATCCAGCGCCGCGCCGTGCGCACCTGCCTGGCCATCGGCCGGCCCGTCATCATCGCCACGCACATGCTCGAGTCGATGATCAGCCAGCCCATGCCCAGCCGGGCGGAGATCACGGACGTGGCCAACGCCGTCTACGAGCAGGCCGACTGCGTGATGCTCTCCGGCGAGACGACCATCGGAAAATATCCGCTCGAGTGCGTGGAGATCCTCGACTCGATCGCCCGCCGCATCGAGCAGGAGCAGGCGGTCGACATCCCGGAGCCGGCCGTGTTCATCCAGGAACGCATGAAGGTCTTCCGCGCCGCCGTCGTGCTGGCCAACGAGTTTCCCCGGTCGCTCATGCTGGTCTTCACCCGTCACGGCACCAACGCCGCCGGCATCGCCGCGCACCGCCCGCCGCGCGCGCCCATCCTTGCCGTCACCGACAACCTCGAGACGCTCCGCCACCTCCGCATGGTGCGCGCGGTCGAGCCCTTTTTGCTCCCGAACTTCGGCGACCCCGAGGCCACCATCGAGCGCGCCACCGAGACGCTGGTCGGGCTCGGCCGCATCGAACCCGGCGACAAGCTCATCATCGTCTCCGACGTCCAGGCCAAGGACCGCCGCATCGACAGCATCCAGCTGCGGTCGGTGGAGTGAGGGAAGTTGATTTTCTTGTGGGCGGGGTGCCCTCACCCCGCTAGGCATGGCGGACGAGGGCAATCGCCCCCTCCATCCCCATGCGCCGCGTATACCTCGCCCTCTCACTCTCCCTTTCGCTCTGCAGCGCGACCCGCGCCGCCGGACCGACGATGGCGCAGACCGATGCCGCCGCCGCGAAACCGCCGCACTTCCTCGCCGCCGGGGCGCTGGACCTGAAGGCCCTGCTCCCCGCCCCGCCCGCGGCCGATTCACCCGCGGCCGCCGCCGAAATCGCCGAACTCCTCCAGCTGCAGGCCGCCCGCACCCCGGTCCAGGCCGCCCGCTGCGTCCAGATCGAGGGCGAGGACATCTGGCTCTTCGGCTCCGAGGTTCTGGGCCCCTGGTTCAACGCCACCAACCTCCCGCAGACCGCCGCGTTCTTCGCCGCGGTGCGCAACGATTTCATCCCGGTCAACCGCGCGGCCAAGGCCGTCTGGCCGCGGCGCCGGCCGCCGTTCGCCGATGCCCGGATCGTCCCCTGCGTCGAGTTCGCCGACAGCGGCGCTTACCCGAGCGGCCATGGCATCCAGTCCTACATGTGGGCGGGCCTGCTCACCGCGATGTTCCCGGACCAGGCCGCCGGTTTCGAGCGCCGCGCCCAGGAAACACTCCGCTACAAGCTGCTCTCCGGCGTGCATTATTCCAGTGATCTCCGCGCCGGCCGGCTCGTGGGCGAGGCCCTTGCGCGCGAGTTTCTGAAAAATCCGACGGTGCAAAAGCTCATGGTCGAACTCCGCACCGAAGCCGCCCCCCACCGGCGGAAAGAGTGAAGGTTGGGGCGGGCCGCGACGGAAGCGTGGGTCGGGCTAATCCTCCGGATGAGCCGCTCGAGCGCACGGCTCATCCGGAGGATTCGCCCTACCATTTCAGGCCCGGGCCCGACCAGAAATCGCGGGCCGGGCCGCGATTTCTGGTAACCCGCCGCAATTCCCGCGGTTTGGGGGTGGCACACTCGTTTTCGGATTTCCCAGGAGGGGAATCCCGCTTTGGGTGTCCGCCTCCCCATGCGTCATTTTCTCCTCCGCGCCACCTCCCTCGCTTTGCTGGCCGTGGTTGCGCTGCCGGCCGCCCCGTCGCTCGACGTCCACCCCACCGCCACGCCGCCGGTGATCGACGGTGTCCTGCGGCCCGGCGAATGGGATGACGCCGCGCACACCGACGCGCTCCGGATGGTCGAGCCCACGGAGGGCGGTGTGCCGACCGAGCGCACCGAGTTCTGGGTCACCTTTGACGCCGACAACCTCTACGTCGCCATCCGCTCCCACGATTCCGCCGGCGCCGCCGGCGTGCGCGCCTACTCGATGCAGCGCGACCAGGACAACGGCTCCGACGACCTCGTGCGCGTCGTCCTCGACACCTTCCACCGCCAGAACGACGGCTATTATTTCGCCCTCACCCCCGCCGGCGGCAAGCACGATGGCCTCATCCAGAACAAGGACCAGGCCAACGACCAGTGGGACGCCATCTGGCAGGGCCGGACCAGCATCGACGCCGGCGGCTGGACCGCGGAGTTCGCCATCCCGGTAAAGAGCCTCGCCTTCGACCCGGCGAACGACACCTGGGGCTTCAATGTGGCGCGCGCCGTCCGCCGCAAGCAGGAGGTGATGCGCTGGACCGGCATCTTCCGCAACCGGCCGACCATCGCGCTGCCGCTGCTCGGCGAACTGCGCGGCCTCACGGGTCTGCGCCAGGGCCGCGGAATCGACTTCAAACCCTACGCCAGTCTCACCCGCCGCTCCGCCCCCGCGCCCGACGAGAAGCAGTGGGACTTCAAGCCGGGCCTCGACCTCATCTGGCACGTCACGCCCTCGCTCGCCGCCACCTTCACCATCAACACCGACTTCGCCGACGCTGAGGTCGACGAGCGCCAGGTCAACCTCGGCCGCTTCTCGCTCTTTTTCCCGGAAAAGCGCGCGTTCTTCACGCAGGACGCCCCGCTGTTCAGCTTCGCCGGCATCAACGAGGATCCGCTGCCGTTCTTTTCCCGCCGCATCGGCCTCGCGGCGGACGGCTCGAAGGTCGACGTGCTCGGCGGCCTGAAGCTCACCGGCCGCGCCGGCCCGTGGACCGTCGGCCTGCTTGACGTGCAGATCGAGGAGCACGCGGGGGTCGATTCGAAGAACCTCCTCGTGGGCCGCGTCGCCCGCCAGGTGTTCGCCGAGTCCAGCGTCGGCGTCGTGTTCACGCACGGCGATCCGCGGCACAACGGCGAAAACACCCTCGTCGGTGCCGATTTCAACTACGTCAACACCCGCCTGCCCGGCGACAAGGACCTCACCATCCGCACCTCGGTGCAGGCCACCGAATCGGACCGCAACGGCGGCCGCGGCACCGCCACCACCCTGTCCATCCAGTATCCCAACGAACCTTTCGAGTCGTCCCTGCGGTTCAGCCGGGTCGACGAGGACTACGATCCCGCCCTCGGCTTCGTCGCCCGCACCGGCATCCAAAATTTCCATTCCTGGAACCGCTACCGCTGGTATTTCGACGAAAAACCGGTTCGCCGACTCGATGTTTTCGCCGAGGGCGACTGGGTGACCGACCTGCGCGGCCGCCGCCTGGACCGCAGCTACTGGCTCGGCTTCGAGGGGGCCACGCCGGCCAACGATTACATTGTCGCCTTCTGGGAGCCGCACCGGGAGCGGCTCGACGCCCCGTTCGCCATCCGGCCCGGCATTGTCATCCCCGCCGCCGACCACACCTGGGATGTCTGGCATGCGGAAATCGGCACCGACCGCTCCCGCCCGGTGAACCTCGAGCTGGAGTGGCACCAAGGCGGCTTCTTCACCGGCCGGCGCACCGACTACGAGGCCGAGTTCGGCTGGCGGCCGTCCCACCGCCTCGAGCTGGCCGCCGAGCTGGGGCTCACCCGGATCCGGTTGCCCGAGGGGAATTTCGCCGTGCGCACGGCCGCCGCCAAGGTCGTCTACACCTTCAGTCCCGACCTCCAGCTCAGCGTGCTGGGCCAATACGACAACCTCTCCGCCGAGCTCGGCGTGAACTTCCGCGTGAAGTGGATCGTCCAGCCCGGCAACGAGGTGTTCTTCGTCGTCAACCAGGGCTACGACACCTCGCTCGACCGCTTCCGCCCCGTGCAGAACGACACGTCCATGAAGGCCGCGTGGACCTTCCGCTTTTAGTGCAAGGTGGGGCGGTCGCTCCGCGCACGGTTGGCGTGGGTCGCGCCCCCGCCCTACAATTTCCACCGTCCGACCACCCCGCACGCCGCCAACGTGACGAGCGTGACGACCAAGCTGCCTTCGATCCCGAAGGCGCCACCGGTCAGCCAGTCCGGCCCGCGCAGGCTGAACACCCGCCAGCCTTCGGCCAGGTCCTGCCCGCTCACCGCCAGGCCGAGCACCGGCCCGACCAGGAAATTCCAGGCGAAGTGCACCGCGATCACCGCCCAGAGGCGGCCCGTCCGCAGCAGCACGAGGCCGAAGAGCACGCTCGCCGCGAAGACATTCACCGCCGGCAGCACCCCGCCCCGGAGGACCGCGGCATGCATCGCGGTGAACAGCACCGAAGACACCAGCACGGCCCACCCCGGACCGGCGCGACGAAGCAACAGCTGAAATACATAGCTGCGCGTGATGACCTCCTGCACCGCGGCATTGAGCAGCAGGCTGACCGCCGCCAGCCCCAGCGCCGGCCCGCCGAAATCACCGCGCGGAGCAAAAGCCACCCCGTCCAGCAGCGCGACGAAACCCAGCGAGACCGCCAGCCACGCGGCTCCGCCGGCCAGTCCACCCAGCAGACCGGTCACAACCCGCTCGCGGCCGAACCCCAGCGGCACTTGCCCTTTCCGATCCACCCAACGCACCATCAGGGCGCAGGCCCCGAGACTCGCGAGCAGACCGGTGCCGTCGAAATAGAAACGCTGCAGCGCCGGCGAGTGCGCCCCCAGCTCCTGCAACCAGACCCGCGGCAAGACCGCCGGGACCAGCAGCAGGCCCCAGAACAGAAAAAACACCGTTATCCGCCATGCGATCGCCCCTGTCGTGTGCAGCGCCGCCCGGCCCGTCTGGCCGGACAAAGATACCCCGCTGTCGTCAGGTGGAATCAACATGGCGGCATAACACCCCGGCCGGCGGCGCGGTTGCAACTACCCTCCGCCGGCCGCATGTATGTTGCGGCAGAACACCCGGCTCAGAAGACCCACCGCACGCCGGCACTGACGTTGCGCCCGGGCAGCGGCGCGACCTGCTTGAGGAACGAGGTGTGCGCCCGCGCCTCCGCGTCGGCGAGGTTGGTGCCGCGCACAAAGAGGTCCCAGGTGTTCCGCCCGGAGACCCACTGCCACGCCACGTGCGCGCTGATCAGGTTGTAGCCATCCGTCGCGGATTCCGCGGCGGCCGTGCGGCGCTGGGCCGCGACGCACTGGCAGTCCGCCCCGGCGCTCCAGCGGCCGCTCCGCCACTCCAGCCCCACGGTCCCGCGGGCCGCGGGGATCCGCGGCAACGGCTGACCCGCGTCGTCGGTGGCACGGGTCACGTCCGCGCTGAAGTTCAGGTCGAGCTGGTGACTCTCCCCTTCATGCAGGTGGGCGGTGCACTGGAACTCGACCCCGTGGAATTTCGCGCCCGTCTGCGCATACTGGTAGACGGTCAGCGGCGCCTCGTCCGGCAGGATCTGCGCCGGATCGAGCAGCAGAAACGCGCCCCCGCGCTCCACGGCCTGCCGGCCCGTGGCCTGCTCATAGATAAACCCCTCGAACTGGTTCACAAAGAGCGTGAGTTCGCCCGTGATCCGGCCGCTGCGCCGGCGCAGCGCGATCTCCGCGCCGAGCGACCGCTCGCGCCCCAGGCCGGCGTCGCCGATCTCATAGGCCCCGGTGCCCGCATGCGGTCCGTCGGCGTAGAGCTCCTGCGCGCTCGGGGCGCGGGCGGTGTGCGTGATCGACCCCGCCAACGACCACGCGGCCGATATTTTCCTGATCGTCCCCGCGGAAAATCCCGCCGTGCGCTCCCGGCGCGAGCGCCCGGAGCCGTCCCGCACCGTCACGGTCTGCTGCTCGACGCGGCCGCCCAGCTGGTGCTGCCAGACCCCCGCTTTGAATTCCTCGAACGCAAACAGCGCGGCGTTGGCCGTGCGCGTCGGCGGCAGGAAGGCCTCGTCGCCCTGGGCGGCCAGATCGCTGCGGCCGGCCTGCACGCCCCAGGCGCCCGCCAGTCCACCGAGATCGGCGTGCAGCAGCTCGGCGCGCGCGTCGAACCCATCGTTGGTGAACCGCGTGCCGGCGGCACCGTCCTCGATCTCCACGTGCTGGTAGTGCCCGTGGCCGAACTTGAACCGCGCGCCGGTGAACGGCCCCCAGGCCGCCGTGGTCTCCGCCTGCAGGTCGAGGCGGTTCTGCCGCAGGTCGATCTGCACGTCGCTGCCCGGCACCCCGTAGATCGTGCCCAGGCCGCTGTAGGCGACGCCCGCGAATCCTTCCCGCCCCACGACCGACAGCCCCGCCGCCCCGCCCTGCGCCGTCAGCGCCGTGTTGGGGAGCGTGCCCTGCGCGAACACCGGCGCCGGTTCACCGGCGGCCAGGGCGGCGGCGGCTTCATCCGCGCGCGCGGACCCGCTGAGCGCGAAACCGGAAATCGCGACATCCTCCGCGCGACGCTTGAAACCATCCAGATGCAGCATGAACGCCCGTGCGGGGGTGCGCCGCAGGGCGAGGTCGACGACGCCCCCGGCCGCCAGCTCGTCCGCCGCGGAGCCATGGCGCACCTCCAGCAATCCGCTGACGGTCCGGTCGGGCCATTCGCGCTCGATGCGGTGCGTGAGCACGTTCACGACTCCGCCGATCGCCGAGCTGCCATAGAGCAGCGAGGCCGGACCATGCACGACCTCCACGCTCTCGACCAGAAACGGCTCGACGCTCACGGCATGGTCCGGACTCGCAACCGAGGCGTCGAGCGTCCCGACGCCGTTTTCCAGGATGCGCACCCGGTCGCCGCCCAGCCCGCGGATCAGCGGCCGGCTGGCCCCCGGGCCGAAGTAGGTGGAGCTGACGCCGGGCAGGCTCGCGAGCGTCTCCCCGAGCGAGGGTTGCTGCAGTTGCGCGAGGGCGGGACCGGACAGCAAGGTCACCGCCTGCGCCGTGTCGGCGCCGTGGCGCGTGAGGGTGGAGCCGCTGACGATGAACTTATCGAGCTGCATCACCGGGTCGGGTGACGGCCCGGTGGGGGACTGGGCGCCCAGCGAGGCGGCGCCAAACAGGAAAATGAACAGGGAAAGTTTAGTGGAAATCATGACGGAACGATGAGTTGAAGTGAGCGCGCGCGGGGTCACATGAACCCGCGCCCAAAAACACGGATGCACGACGCACCCGCGACTGTCTGACCTCACTCCAACGGCGGTCCGCGACCCGGCGGGTGCAACCCCGCCGGCTTGGTCGGCACGGCCGGCTCGGCCGTCCGCTGATAGGCGGTCTCCACCACCCCGGGCAACGCCGCGAGCTGCGGCGGCCCGAACGGCTGCGTGGCGTTCTGCGCGAACAGCTCCACCGCGCAACCATGGTCGTCAGCGGCAGCCGGTTGCGCGGCATGCACGGCCCCGTGCAAGTCCGCGCTGGCCCCGGCGGCGCCTAGGAAGACGACCACAGCCAGGCAGGCCACCGCGATGGCGCGGTGCAGCAGGCCGGGTTGATCCTTGGTCGTTCCCATCGGGGGGGCAGCGAATCCGCTTTGCCCCCGCCGTCAAGCTCGCACCCTGTGCCGGGCGCCCGGGGACGCCTGCTGGCGAATTCCGGCCCCCCGCCGGCACGTCCGCTTGCCATTCCACCGCTGGCGTATTCACGTTGCTCCCGTCGGTTTCGCGCCAACTTTCCGCCCCCGCCTTTCCCCGCCATGAACTCCCTCCTGCTCGAACTCGCCATCATCTTCGTCCTGCTCCTGGCCAACGGCGTCTTTGCCATGGCGGAAATCGCCATCGTCTCCGCCCGCAAGAACCGCCTCCGCCCGCTCGCCGACGGTGGGGACCTCCGCGCGCGTCGCGCCCTGGAGCTCGCCGAATCACCCAACACGTTCCTGGCCACCGTGCAGATCGGCATCACGCTGGTCGGGGTGCTCGCCGCGGCCTTCAGCGGCGCCGCCCTCGCGGCCCCGCTGGCGGTGCCGCTCGCGGAGATCCCCTGGCTCACGCCCTACGCCGACAAGGTCGCCTTCGGCCTCGTGGTGGTCGTGCTTACGTATTTCACCCTGGTGATCGGCGAGCTGGTGCCGAAACGCATCGGCCTCGGCAATCCCGAGGGCGTCGCCCGCGCCCTCGCCGGTCCCATGCACCTGCTGTCCCGGATCGGTGCTCCCCTCGTGAGCCTCCTCGGCCGCTCTACCGACGCCCTGCTCACCCTCCTCCGCATCAAGCCCGTCACGGAGGTCAAGGTGACCGAGGACGACGTCCGCCTGCTGGTGCGCGAGGGCATGCGCGTCGGCGTCTTCCACGCCCAGGAACCGGCCATGATCGAGAGCGTCATGGCTTTCGACCGCCTGCCGGTCCGCGACCTGATGACGCCCCGCGCCAAGATCATCTGGATCAACGTCCACGACACCCATGACACGATCTGGCATCGCATCGTCGTCAGCGCCCACACCACCTTCCCCGTTTACGAGGGCAAGCGGGACAATGTCATCGGCCTCGTGACGGTGAAGGCGATCTACGCCAACCTCGCCGCCGGCGTCCCGGTCAACGTGCGCGACCTCGTGACCCCGGCCCTGGTCGTCCCGGAAACCCAGCCCGTGACCGCCCTCCTCGAGAAATTCAAGGCGACGGGCAAACATGTCGCCCTCCTGAGCGACGAGTTCGGCGGCATCTCCGGCCTCGTTTCCCTCCACGACATCATGGAGGCCATCGTCGGCGAGCTACCGTCGCCGGAGGACCGGCTCAAGCCCCGCGCCGTGCGGCGCGACGACGGCTCGTGGCTGGTGGACGGCCTGCTGGATGTCGAGGAATTCACCCGGGCCGTGACGGACTTCCCGCTGCCGCCCGCCGGCCGTCGCGACTACCAGACGCTCGCCGGCTTCATCGTCAATCACGTCGGCCACGTGCCGGCGGAAGGAGAATCTTTCCGGCTCCATGGGTATGTGGTGGAGATCATCGACATGGACGGGTTGCGGGTGGACAAGGTGCTCCTCCTGCCCCTGAAAACCCCGCCGCCAGTCTGACTGCAGGGCGGCATCGCGGATCCCGCCGCGTTGGATTTGGCGGGGCCCGCGGCCCCGCCCTCCTTGGCAATTCCCCCTGCTTCCCACGCGAAGCACGCCAGGCTCAAACCGCCACCGGAACCGGGACCCAATGCTTCGTCGCCGGCCGGGGCCAGGACCCTGCCGGCTCCCGGGTATTGATTGCCCTTCATATTGGTCCCGGCGTGTCGAAGAGAGAAAGAGAAAACCATCTTTTTCATCATAGCTGGCGGTTGCCGCTTGTCCACTGTCGCCGGGAGGCGGTGGCGGGGTGCACCCGCCATAAGACCGCATGACCCTCCAACGCAAAATCCTTCTTTCCCTCCTCGGCGGCATTTCGGTGATCTACCTCGGATCGCAGGCCCTGCAGCTTTACCGTAGCCAGCGGCTCGTGGCGCGCCTCGCCGGCGAAAATCTGGCGCGGGCTGAGGCCGGCCAATGGGGCTGGATCGCCACGCTGGAGCATGTCACGGGGACCTCCATCATCGACGCGATGGCCGAGGGTGACATGGACAAGGTGCGCCGCCTGCTCGAAGAGCAAGGCAAGGTCCCCGGCGTGCAGGAACTTTCGGTCTACAACCCGGCCGGCGTCGTCGCCCTTTCTTCCAATCCCGGGGCCTTGAAAAAAAAGCTGCCGGAAGCGCTGCGCGAAGGCCTGCTGACCTCTCCGGAGCTCGTCCAGCAGAAATCCGAAAACTCCTTTGAAATCTTCCGGCCCATGGCGGTCACCGAAGGCTGCTACGAATGCCACAAGAATTTCCGCGGCAAGACCGTGGCCGGGACCATCAGCTACCGGTTCAGCACCGATGCGATCAAGGCCGCCCGCGCCCAGTGGACGGACTGCGCCGCGGAATTGCAGGGCGCGGCCCTGGCCAGCACCCTGCTCACCTCGGTGGCGCTGCTCGGCGGCCTCGGCGGCCTTATGTTTTTCCTCATCCGCTGGCAGGTCGTCCAACCCCTGAGCCGGTTCGCCACGCAGCTGGCCAACGACGCCTCGACGGTGAACGCGGCCGCGGCCGCCATCGCCACCGGCAGCCAGCGCGGCGCCGAGGGCGCTTCCGAACAGGCCGCCTCGCTCGAGGAAACCAGCGCCTCGCTCGAGGAGATGTCCAGCATGACGGGACAGAACGCCCGCGCCGCCGGCCAGGTCGACCAGTGCCTGAAGCAGGAAGTCGCCCCGAACTTCCAGCACATCACCACGCTCACCACCAAGCTGGACGGCACCCTTGGCCAAGCCGCGCAGGCCAGCATGGAAAGCGCCAAGGTCATCAAGACCATCGATGAAATCTCCTTCCAGACGAATATCCTCGCCCTGAACGCCGCCGTCGAGGCCGCCCGGGCCGGCGAGGCCGGCGCGGGCTTTGCCGTCGTCGCGGACGAGGTCCGCAACCTCGCCCAACGCGCCGCCGAGGCCGCCAAGGGCACACAGGTCCTGCTCGAGAACACCCGCGCCCATCTGCAGTCGAGCCAGCTGGATTTCGCCGAGGTCCGAGCCGCCATCCTGGAAAACTCCCGCCTGATTGAAAAGGTCAGCGGCCTCGTCGCCGGCATCAACACCGCCAGCGCCGAGCAGGCCCAGGGCGTCGTGCAGATCAACCAGGCCGTCTGCGAAATGGACAAGGTCACCCAGGACAGCGCCGCCGGCGCCGAGGAAAACGCCAGCGCCGCCCAGGAACTCTCCGCCCAGTCCGAGGCCATGGTCCGCGCCGTCAACGAACTCTCCCGGCTGATTGGTCGGGACACCGGGCCGGCCTAAGCAACTCATGCAGTTGGCCGGATTTTCCGCTCAAGTCATGGGAGAACTGAATGGTGTCATGGTGGGCCAGCCCGCTCGCGGGCGCTCTTCAGAGCGCGAGCCCCGCGACAGGCCCGGGGTCCTGAGCTTGTCGAACGGACAAGCTCGCGGGCGCACGCCAACTCCATGATCTCACCTAAGGCGAGCGGAAATCCGCCGCTTGCTCGCCGGCCGGCCGGGCCGGCCCCAACGCCGCTCAGTCCCCCACCCGCGCGAACCGCGGCACATGCAGCCCGCCGACCTCGACCGTCTCGTTGAACATCGCCGCCGGCCGCACAAACAGCCCGCCCTCGCCATAAAGCGCCTCGTAAACCACGAGCCATTCGCGCGTCTCCGAGTGCAGCGCCAGCCCGACGACGCGGTAAGGGTTGTTTTTGTAGTGGCGGTAAAGCCCGGGCTGCGGCTCGGCGGGTTTGGGCGGCGCGTCTCTCATGCTTCCAAGCCACCAACTCCCGCCGACAGTGCAAGCCCACCGGCACCGAACACCTCACGTCCAATTCGTCACTGCGGGTGAGTCCTGACCAATATATTTCTATTGTTCGTCTTTAATGACGAGTATATGAATATCATTATATCGTCATATATGACGTTTTATATTGATATAGGATCATTATTCGTCATATATGATGACTTATGAAATTTGATTTCAAATCAACCGATGAAATCATCCTCAGCGAGATTGGCACCCGTTTGGCGCAGGTCCGGTTGACCAAAAACCTGACCCAAGCCCAGCTGGCGATAGAGGCCGGCATTTCTAAGCGCACGGTGGAGCGGCTCGAATCGGGTGAAGTCGCAACCCGACTGTCGGCTTTCATTCGCGTGTGCCGGGTGTTGGGTCTGCTTGAGCAGCTTGATCATTTGGTCGGCGAAACCGCCCCCAGCCCGATCGCGCAGTTGAAGTCGCGCGGCCGGCAACGGCGTCGGGCCTCGGGTGGCCCCGCCCGCCCGGCCGCCGACGGCGTCGCGGCGCCCCCACAGGCTCCGTGGACCTGGGGCGAACAGTCATGAGCACCCTCGCCGAAGTCAGGCTCTGGGGCCGCACCATCGGTGCCGTGTCGCTGGAGGACGGTGCCACCCATGCCGCCTTCCAATACGATCCGGCCTTCGCCCGCAGCGGCATCGAGGTCGCCCCGCTCATGATGCCGTTGAGCGACCGCATCCACACCTTCCCCGCCTTGCCGCCGCATACTTACCATGGCTTGCCCGGCCTGCTCGCCGATTCGCTGCCCGACCGCTTCGGCCACGCGCTGATCGATGCCTGGCTCGCGACCCAGGGCCGCGCGCCGGCAAGTTTCAATGCCGTCGAACGTCTCTGCTACACCGGCACCCGCGGCATGGGCGCGCTGGAGTTCGCCCCCGTGCTGGGTCCGCGCGCCCGCCTTGCCCATAAAATCGAGCTCGACGCCCTCGTGGCCCTCGCCTCGGAAATCCTGACCCAACGCGCCGGCCTGCACGCCACGTTCGCCGAGCCGGATCGCAAGGCCGCCCTCAACGACATCCTGCGCGTCGGCACCTCCGCCGGCGGCGCGCGCGCCAAGGCCATCATCGCCTGGAACCCGCAGACCAACGAGGTGCGCTCCGGCCAGCTCGCCGCCGGCCCGGGCTTCGGCTACTGGCTGCTCAAGTTCGACGGCGTCACCGGCAACCGGGACAAGGAAGTGGAGGATACCAAGGGTTACGGCGCCATCGAGTATGCCTACCACCTCATGGCCCGCGCCGCCGGCCTCACGATGGCCGAGTGCCGCCTGCTGGAGGAGAACGGCCGGCGCCATTTCATGACGCAGCGCTTCGACCGGCTGCCCGACGGCGGGAAACTGCACCTGCAATCGCTCTGCGCGCTGGCCCACTACGATTTCAACCAGGCCGGCGCCCATGCCTATGAACAAGCCCTGCTCGTCATCCGCCAGCTGGGCCTCCCGATGGAAAGCGTAGAGCAGCAGTTCCGCCGCATGGCGTTCAACCTCGTCGCCCGCAACCAGGACGACCACGTGAAGAACATCGCCTTCCTCATGGACAAGACCGGCCGCTGGGCGCTCTCGCCCGCCTTCGACGTGAGCTACAGCTACAACCCCGCCGGCGCGTGGACCGACCGGCACCAGATGACCCTCAATGGCAAGCGCGACGGCTTCACCGTGGCCGACTTCACCGCCTGCGCGAAGGCCGCCCTGATGCAACGCGGTCGGGCCGAGACGATCCTCGCGGAAGTCCGCGCCGCCGTCACCCGCTGGCCGGACTTCGCCGAACAGGCCAAGGTCGCCCCCGCATGGCGCGACCAGATCCAAGCCAACCTGCGCCTCGTGTTCCCGATGGCGTGACCCGACCGCCGGGTTGCAAACCCCGGTTTGAAGCTTTCCCTTTTCACCCCTCCCTCTTTCACTCTCCCGCTTCCTCTCCGATGTCCCTCCCTCCCATCCCCGTCACCGTCCTCACCGGCTTCCTCGGCGCCGGCAAAACCACTTTGCTCAACCGCATCCTGACCGAGCAGCACGGCAAGAAGATCGCCGTCATCGAGAACGAGTTCGGCGAGGTCGGCGTCGACAACCAGCTCGTCATCCAGTCCGACGAGGAGATCTTCGAGATGAACAACGGCTGCATCTGCTGCACCGTCCGCGGCGACCTCCTCCGCATCCTCGGCCGCCTCATGAAGCGCAAGGACCGCCTCGACGCCATCCTCATCGAGACCACCGGCCTGGCCAATCCCGCCCCCGTCGCCCAGACCTTCTTCACCGACCCGGAGATGAAGGAAAACTTCGCCCTCGACGCCATCGTCACCCTCGTCGACGCCAAGCACATCCTCCTCCACCTCGACGACTCGCCCGAGGCGATGAAGCAGATCGCCTTCGCCGACGTCATCATCCTCAACAAGACCGACCTCGTCGCCCCCGCCGAGCTCGACGCCCTGGAGAAGCGCCTGCACACGATCAACGCCGTCGCGAAGATCCACCGGACACAGAACGCCGAGCTCCCCATCGTGAAGGTGCTCAACGTCGGCGGCTTCAATCTCGAGCGCGCCGTCGAGGTCGACGCCCAGTTCCTCGAGACGGAATATCCCTTCGAGTGGGCCGGCGCCTACGAGCTCGCCGCCGGCACCCACGAACTCGCCATCGGCCACGGTCATGATCACGGACATGGCGACCACGATCATGCGCACGACCATGAGTGCGGCGAGGACTGCGGCCACGACCACAATTCGCTCGATGTGGTAATCTATCCCATTGGAGCCGCGGCGACCTCACCGCGGTCAGTGCACGGCGAGGTCGCCGTGCCTCCAGAATACGAAAAGGCCATCCAAGCGACCGTCCTGGCCTTTTCCGACTGGGAAAAGGCCACGCCCGCCGGCGAGACCATCACCGCCGACGGCAAGATGCACCGCCTGAAGCTCCACGAGGAGCACGGCCACTTTCCGGTCAAAATCGAGCAGCCCGGCCGCTACGTCCTCTTCACCGGCCACGACGTGCCGACACACCTGCACGCGCCCGGCGGCGAAATGCTCCGCTACGGCTGGGACAAGACCTTCCGCCACGAGCATTCGCACGACGAGGAAGTCTCCTCGGTCGGCATCGGCGTCGACGGCGAGCTCGACGGCAAGAAGCTCAACGACTGGATCTCAAAACTCCTCCAGACAAAGGGCGGTGACATCTTCCGCATGAAGGGCGTGCTGGTCGTGAAGGGCACGAAGAAGCGCCTCGTCTTCCAGGGCGTGCACATGCTCTTCGACGCCAAGTTCGACCGCGAGTGGCAGGACGGTGAGAACCGCACCAACACCCTCGTCTTCATCGGCAAGCACCTCGACCGCGCCGCCCTGACCGAAGGCTTCAAGGCCTGCCTGGTGGGATAATCGTTCTCGTCCCTCGTTCTCCTGATCGTTCGCTCAGCGCTGGACTGTTGAGAATGATAACGAGTAAGAGAAAGAGAACGATTTCATGAATTTTGCCAAACATTGGGCCGCCACCCTCGACGACTACGTCATCGACCTCGCCTGGTCGCCGGACGGCACCGTCCTCGCCGTTGCATCCGCCGCCGGCGGCATCACCCTCTACGACGCTGCGACCGGCGCGGTGAAACACACCCTCGCCGGCCACGCCGACGGAGCGAACGCGCTGGCGTGGGTAGGGCGAGTCGTCCCTGACGAGCCGCGGTCCACCCCAACGGCTCGTCCGGAGGACTCGCCCTACCTGCTTGCCACCGGCGGCCAGGACGGTTGCGTGCGTTTCTGGGATGCGACGACCGGCGCCCAGACCGCCGAGGTGAAACTCGGCCACGCCTGGGTCGAACAGCTCTGCTGGGTCACTCCTGGAGATGCGGCGACCGCGCCGCGTTCCGACCGCGCCGGGGTCGACGCGGCCCCAGGCCCACTCCTCTTCGCCGCCGCCGGCAAGAAACTCATCGCCCTCCGCCCCGACGGCGCGATCGCGCACACCTTCCCGGACGCCCCCAAAACCATTTCGGCCCTGGCTGCTGCTCCGTCCTTCGTCCTCTGTCCTCTGTCCCCCGTGATCGCCTCCGCCTGCTTCGGCCATGTCGTCGTGTGGGACGCCACCACCTTCACGGCGGTGAAGGAATTTCCCTACGGCAACGCCATCCTCGCGCTCACGTGGTCGCCCGACGGCCGCTGGCTCGTCGCGGGCTGCCACGACAACTCCGTCCACCTCTGGGTGCCGGCCGAGGACCTCGAGCTGCACATGAGCGGCTACGAGACGAAGCTCGCGGAACTCTCCTTCAGCCACGACTCGAAGTGGCTCGCCACCGGCGGCGGCAAGGACGCCTGCGTGTGGGACTGTGCCGGCGCCGGCCCCGAGGGCCGCGAGCCGCTCCTGCTCCCGCAGACCGCCCGCACGACCGCGGTCGCGTTCCAGAACACCCACGGCCTGCTCGCCACCGGCGACGCGAGCGGCACGTTCACCCTCTGGGGCCCGACCCGGAAAAACCCCATGGTCGCCGAAGTCCGGATGCCATCCGCCGCCACCAAATTCGCCTGGCGCGCCGACGATGCCCTCCTCGCCGTCGGCACGACGAAGGGCGCGGTTTACGTTTTCAAGACGGAGTGATCGGGCGGATCGTGTCCTTGCGGAAGGCGCTTTACACCCCGACGCAGGCGCCACCCCGCTTTCGGCCGGGGCATAAAGTCCCTCCCACAATACATGCCTGACACCTGGATTGGACCCTCAGGTTTCAAGTTTCAGGTCTCAGCTTTCGCCTCTGCTCACGCCGTCGCCGGCCCGCCGCCCTGACCAGACGGCGGATAGAACCGCAGGACGAGGCAGGTGATCAGGACCAAGATGGCCACGCCGGGCAGGCTCATCATGGCGCTGTTCAAGGCCCAACCGACCGGCGGCCGCCCGCCGATCAACGCGGGGAATACCAAGGCGACCAGCAAGGTGGCAACCAGGCCGGCGAGGTAGGCGGGGATCGCCACGAACCAGCGCACGCCGGCGCGCACCAGCAGCGCCCGCACGACCACGACAAAGGCCAGCAGCTGGATCATCATGGCGTAGGTCCCCGGCGGCGCCGGATGTCCGGTGAGCGCCCAGTTCAATCCCGGCGCCAGCAGCGCGCACAACCAGGCCGTCGCCATGCGTCCCCACAGCGCGGCCAGCAGCGGCGCATAAAACATGGGCAGCAGCCGCGCCCCGAGCCGCGAGGTTTCCGGCACCGGCAGCACATGGATGAGGAAGGGAAACATCAGCGAGAGCGCCAGCACGACACCCAACTCGCGCGCCAGCGAGGCGGTCAGGAAGCGGGGCAGCGGGCGGGCGACGACGTTGGATTCAGACATGAGGGTAAAATGGTCAGGCGGACGGAGGGGCGGGCCGGATGGCCCGGGCGGAAAAATGACCGGCGGCGTCCTCGATTTCAATCCCATCAAGGCCCGCCGCGCGCAACAGCCGGGCCAAGCTTCCCGGGGCGGGCAGCAGGTGGGCCCGGATCGAGGGCGGACCGCCGCGGTGCACCGCATTGACGAATTTCCGGCTGCAGGTGTGCGCGATCCAGAAAAAACCGCCCGGCTTCAGCGCCGCGACCAGCCGCCGGGTGACGGCCGCCTGCGGCAGCAGATGAGGGAAGACGTTGAAACACACGATGTGGTCGAACTCCGCCGGTGGCAGCGGGAAGGCCTGCACCCGCGCCCGGTGCAGGCTGACCTGCGCCGGCAACCCGCGCTGCTCCGCCACGCGGATGAACTCCCGGGAAGCGTCGAACGCCACAACGCGCCCGGCCCGGCCGGTCTGGCGGGCCAGCACCGCCGTGAGCCGGCCGGCGCCGCAACCCGGCTCGAGCACGCGCTGGCCGCGCTGGATGCCCCACCGCCGAACAAAGGCAGCCACCGTCCGCTTCTCTTCCCGGGTGAAGGCATGCCACCGGGTATCCGCGGCCAGGGCGTTGAAACAGTTTGCGGAGGTGGCGGCCATAGGCGGAAAGCGACCTGGAATATTTCAGCGGTCGAAACGGAAGCCGAGCATCCAGTTGATGCCGGGGAGCGGATAACCCGGGGTGTAGGTGAACCGCCGGTCGGTGAGATTTTCGCCGGAGAGATAGATCTCGCCCCGGTTGCCCGCGCCCCAGGCGAACCGCCGGGCCAGCCGGGCGTTCAGCAGGAATTGCGGACCCACCCGGACCGGATTCGCCGCGCCGACCGACCGGCCCGCGCTGTAGACCTGCATGGCGGAGGTATAACTGCCGTCGGTGCTCAGGAACCAGCCGCGGGCGATCCGCCAGTTGAGTCCGCCGGTGAAGGTGCTTTTCGGCGCATAGGGCAGCCCAGCCGGATCCACGCGCAGCAGCGCGGCGCCCAGAAACACCGCCAGGCCCTCGGTGGGCGACGTCTCAATCATGGCCTCGACGCCCTCGGTCCGGTAGGAACCGAGGTTGACGTAGCGCGGCGGCGGGGGCGGCGGGAACGCGATGACGTAGCGATCGCGCACGTCGTTGCGGAACAAGGTGACCGCCACGGAGGTGCCGGCGTTGAGCGCATGCCGGAAGCCCAGCTCGAACTGGTCGGCCTCCTCGGGTTTCAACCCGGTCCAGCTCGGGCCGAGCGCGGGGATGAACTGCGACAGCGCGCGGACCTCGAGCCCGGGGTAGTTGACCGCGCGGCTGAAACCCGCGCGCCAGGTCGTGGCGCCGGCCTGGGCCACCAGCCCGGCCTGCGGCGCCCAACGCGAACCGAGCGCATCGTGCTCATAGAAACGCGCGCCGACCGACGGCGTGAGTTCCACCCCGCCCACGGCCCGCGTGTGGTTGACGCCGGCATACGTCGAGAAGATCCGCGCGGTGGCCGGCCCGAACACATTCGGCTGCGCCGGCGCGAGCGGGACGGAGGCGCTGGTGCCGCGGTCGTAGTCGAGATCGGCACCGGCGAGGATTTCCCCGCCCTCCCAGAGGCGCAGGGTCTCGCGCCAACGCACGCCGTAGAGCCGCCAGTCGTTGAGGCTGTCCGGATTGCCCGAAAATTGCCGGCGCGTCCAATTGCCCTCGCCCTCGTTCACATAGGCGCGCAGCGAACCCTCGGCCCGCGGGTAACGGTAGCCAAGCACGGCGATGTGCAGCCAGTCGGCGGTCTCGTAGGTCTCGCCCTTGGTCGAGGGCGGCCCGGCGGACGCGCCTTCCACGCCCGGATCGGTGGTGAAGTTGCGCGTGCGGTTGAGCTGGTAGCTCAGGTTCCAGCGCGGAGTCAGCTCCCAGCCCAGCCGCAGGAAATAATTCTCCAGGCGTCCGTCGGCGTCGGGCCGCGCGCCGTCCGAGCGCCGGAGGCTCTGGTTCAGGTAGAAATCGAAGGCGCCCTGCTTGGCGCCGTAGTCGAGCCGCTCGACGACCGTCCCGAAGCTCCCGGTGGCGATTGTGCCGCGCAGGATCTGTCCGGGTTGTTCGACGCGCGGGGTGACGATATTCACCGCCGCGAAGGTGTTGCCGAAATCGAGCGGGGCGGCCCGGGAGTGCACCGCGATGCTGGCGGCCGCGTCGACCGACATCAGGTCGAGCAGCGGATGATTGAAGACACCGTTCATCTTCGGCACGCCGTCGACCAGGGTCTTGATCTCGCCGCCGGGGCGGCTCGCGCCCAGGCCGCGCAGGAACACCGCCCCACCCTCGCCGCCGCCGAAGGCCCCGACCTGGTTGTAGCGCGTGATCGTCACCCCCGGCGTGCGGCGCAGGGCGGAGGCAAAATCGAGGGCCGCGAGATCCTTGAGCTGCCCCTCGTTGATGATCGTGGCGGCCGAGCCGAAACGATCGGTGGCCGGCAATTCCGTGAGCGGCCGGCCCACAACCTCGAAGGGCGGCAACTCCAACGGCAGTCCGGTATCGCGGGCACCGTCCAGTTGGGCCGCCGCCGGGAGGCTCGCGGCGGCCAGGCCAAGGAGGACGGTGAGACGGAGACAGGTTCTTTTTTTCAAGGGTGGAAAATCAGACTGAATGAAACAGTGAAACGGCTCCTTCCGACTGGACAAGCGAAACGGACGGTTAAGACAAACCCCGCGATTGTGTGGCTGCGGCTTCCCGGTTCGACCGGCTCACGGCCCTGAGCCTGTCGAAGGGCAGCCGC
>JAQSDJ010000088.1:7263-19577 GCA_029945855.1 Lacunisphaera sp. | reverse complement strand
TTTTCACCGGCTGGAAGCCGTTGCCGCTTACGAGGCCGCGCCCTGCAATCCGGCGATGCGCCGCCTAGAAATCCACGCCGAACATCAGGCGCAGCCGGGTGTAGTCCTGCGCCTTGCCGTCAGGGCTGCCCCGGCGCACCTCGTGGCGGAGCGCCGTGCTCAGTGTCTTGGTGAATTTCTTCGTCAGCTCGATCCGGTTTTCCCAACCGTCGGTCGCAGTGGCGATGGAGTAGTAGTAGATGCCGCGCTGCACCAGCAGCAGGCTCCACGGCAGCTTGAGCTCGTTCTCGAGGAAGGCCGATTCCGAGGTGCTCGAGGTGTGCTCGCCGCCCGGGACGAGGCCCCAGGTGTCGAAGAGATTCTCGGAGACCCCCGTGCGCACCTTGGCCTTGTTGGTCGCCCACAGGTTCAGGCCCGCGCCGATTTCCTGCTGCAGGAGCACGTAGTCGCCCGGCACCCCGGCCCGGTAAGTCGCCCGGCTCCACTCCAGACCCGGCCGGTAGAGCGTGAATCCTTTGCCGCGGAAATCGTGCCGCCACAGGCCGTCGGCCTTCACCATGTCCGTCGTGGTCCGTTGATCGGTCGAGCTGAAGTCATAGCGGCCCTTCAGCTGGATCTCGTTGGACTTCCACTTGCGCTGCAGCTGGAGATCGACCGAGACCGTGTTCCGCTCCGCGGTGTCGTTGACCACCTCGGTCGCAAAGGCGAACCGGCCGCTCCACGGCTTGAAGCTCTCCTGCAATTTCGCCGCCAACCGCGCCAGGGAGGCCGTGATCCGGGCCTCCGTGGCACTCTCCGTGGTCGTTTCCTCCGCGGTGCTGGTCTCACCGGTCGCGCCAGGTGGCGGCGCAGCCGCGACCGCCGGCTTCGCGGGGGCCGGATCGGCCGGCGTCACGGCCGGGATGATCTCCACCCCGGCCGCGGGCACGCGGAGGAGGCCAAAGCGGTCGGACTGGAACACCACGGTGTCCTTGGTCCGCTCGACCACCCGCCCCTGCACCCGGTCGCCGTCCGGGTAGACGAGCACCTCGCGCGCGGGTGTTTCAACCCCGGCGGCCCGGCCTAGGAGCACCAGCCAAAACAAACCGACGGCCAGGCCCCGGCCGTGAAATTTCAAACGCTCACACATCATGCTACCTCGGACGTATCTGACTCCCCGATGTTTCAAAGTATTTTCTTCGCGCCGCGGAAAATAATTGTCGCTGCACCGGAATTGACTCCGGTCAAGCAAGGCGAAATTCGCCGTTGCCCTGTTTTTTTGCCGCCCTCAAGGATCCATCCGTGCGTCGCTCCCTTTCCTTCACCGCCCTCTGCCTGGCCTGGCTCTGTGCCAACGGCGCGCTGTGGAACGCCGTGCAGGTCGTCGCCTGGGTGAAGATGTTTCACGACTACTCGCAGGTGATGCCGGTCGCGCAGGCGCTGCAGATCACCTTCGACGGGAGCGCCCCGTGCGAATTGTGCCATTTCACGGAAAAAGCGCAGGCCGCCGCTCGCGACCAGCTGCCGCGCGAGGCCGCACTGAGCGGGGGCGAAAAAGTTCTGCTGGCCTCCGAGTCCGCTCCCCAATTTGTGCTGGCCGCCCCTGATTTTGGCTGGCCGGGCGTCGGGGCCGACTCCGGGCCCGCACGCACCGACCCGGTGCCCGTGCCCCCGCCGCGCGTCTGACGCGCCTTTCCCACCTTAACTCCGCCGCGAGTCCGCCCTTTGGCCGGATGCGGTGTTGTCCGTTCCCAGTGCCGCCGGAGCCCTGCTCCGGGCGCGCCCGTTCTCTCCCTGGTTTCACCCTGCCCACATGCCTGCAAATTTCCGTCTGTCCTTCCTTCTCCCCCTCTCCGCCCTGCTGGCCGTCACCGGCTCCGCCGCCGCGGATCGCCCCGATCCCGGCGTCCTCAAGCTGGCACCGCTCGTCGTCACCGGCGCGCCCACCCGACAGCCGCTCATCGTCACCACCGACCCGCAAGCTCCCGCCCAGCCGGTGCCGGCCCACGACGGCGCGGATATCCTGAAAAGCATTCCCGGCTTCTCCGTCATCCGCAAGGGCGGCACCGACGGCGATCCCGTGCTCCGCGGCCTCGCCGGCTCCCGCCTCGGCGTGCAGATCGACGGCGAGTGCATCTTCGGCGGCTGTGGCAACCGCATGGATCCGCCCACCGCCTATGTCTTCCCCGCCGCCTACGATCGCATCACCGTCATCAAGGGCCCCCAGTCCGTCCTCCACGGCCCGGGCAACACCGCCGGCGTCGTGCTCTTCGAGCGCGACTACCGGCGCTTCGCCACCTCCGAGTCGGAGGTGAACGCGTCCGCCACCGCCGCCAGCTTCGGCCGCGTCGACGGCGTGCTCGACGCCCGCGCGGGCCACGCCCTCGCCCAGGCCCGCGTCACCGCGACCACCACCCGCGCCGACGACTACGAGGACGGCGACGGCCGCAGCGTCCATTCTTCCTATGAACGCTGGAGCGCCAACGCCTCCGCCGCGTGGACGCCCGATGACCGGACCTTCATCGAGTTTTCTACCGCGCGCAGCGACGGCGAGGCCGCCTACGCCGACCGCACGATGGACGGCGTGAAATTCGCCCGGGAAAACTACGGCCTGCGCCTGCGCCGCGAGCACCTGTCCCCAGTCATCGCCGCCCTCGAGGCCCGGTTCTATTACAACTACGTCGACCACGTGATGGACAATTTCAGCCTGCGGACCTTCACGCCGTCTATGATGATGCCCGGCCGGGCGGTCTCCAATCCCGACCGGCTCACCACCGGCGGCCTGGCGCAGGTGGTCCTCACGCCGACGGCGGAACTCAAGCTCACCGCCGGCCTCGATACGCAGCGGAACATCCACACCCTGCGTTCCACCGCCAACGAAACGACCGATGCCTACGGGGCCAAGAGCCGGATCCGCGACGCGAAGTTTGTCCAGGGCGGCGCCTTCACCGAGGGCACCTGGACCCCGGCCCCCGGCCGCCGCCTCATCGCCGGCGCCCGCGTCGACCGCTGGCAGGTCACCGATTCCCGCACCAGCGTCATGCTCTCCATGATGAGCCCGGCGCCCAATCCCGGGGCCGGCCGCACCCGCGCGAGCGACCTCGCCAGCGGCTTCGTGCGCTACGAACACGATCTCGCCGCCCGGCCGCTCACGCTTTTCGCCGGCGTGGGGCGTGCCCAGCGCTTCCCGGACTACTGGGAACTGTTCAAGAATGAGAGCGCCGCGACCGTCAGCGCCCTCGGCACCCGGCCCGAGACCACCTGGCAACTCGACACCGGCGCCCTCTACCACCGCGGCCCGCTCGATTTCAGCCTGTCGCTCTTCGTCGCCGACTTCGACGATTTCATCCTCGTCCAGAGCAACTACCCCAAACCCGCGGGCATGACGGGCACCCGCAGCGCCGTCATCACGCGCAACATCGACGCCTCCACCCTCGGCGGCGAGGCCGGCCTGGCCTGGCGCTTTGCCGAACACTGGAAGGCCGACGCCTCGGTCGCTTACGTGCGCGGCGAGAACGACACCGACTCACGCCCCCTCGCCCAGCTGCCACCGCTCGAAGCCCGCCTCGCCCTCGCCTATGCGCGGACCACCTGGTCCGTCGGCGGCCTGCTGCGCGCCGTCGCGGCGCAGGACCGCGTCGCCGTCAACCAGGGCAATATCGTCGGCCAGGATATCGGCCGCTCGCCCGGCTTCGCCGTGCTGTCGCTCAACGCGAGTTGGAAGGCCGGCGCCCATGCCCGGGTCTCGGGCGGCATCGACAACCTCCTCGATAAGACCTACGCCGAGCACATCAGCCGCGCCGGCGGCGCCATCGCGGGCTTCATCCAGACCACCCGCGTCAACGAGCCCGGCAGAACTTTCTGGCTCAAACTCGACCTGACCTATTGAATTTCCCCATGAAAATCCATCTCCGCTCCCTTGTCGCGCTGCTGGCCCTGGTGCCCGCAGTGCTGTTTGCAGAGAACCAACCCGCCAAGGCCAAGAACTGCGGCTGCGCCTGCTGCAAGGGCAAGGAGGTCTGCTGCTGCAATGCCGAGGCCGCGGCGGCGCCGAAACCCGTCACCCACCCGCTCAAGGGTGTGGTCATGGGCGTCATGACCGACAAGACCGCCCTCCTCGTCAAGCACGAGGCGGTGCCAGGCGTCATGCGCGCCATGACGATGATGTTCAAGGTCGAGCCCGCCGTGCTGGAAAAGGTGAAGCGCGGCGACGTCCTCCACGCCCAGATGGGCAAACGCGACGACGGCTGGTGGCTGACGGAGATCGAGCTCGTGCCGCCGGCGAAATAGCCCGGACACTTGCCTTGCCTCCCGCCCCGATTTGAATCGTGGCGTGATGCGCCTCTTCGTCGCCCTCGTCCCGCCCGCCCCGGTGCAAGCCGGGCTGGCCGCGCTCGCCGCGCCGCTGGCCGGCGCGCGCTGGACGCCGGCGGAAAACCTGCACCTGACGCTCCGCTTCCTCGGCGAGACCGCGCCGGAAAAGCAGGAGGCCTTCGCCGCCGCGCTGGCCCGCGTGCGGGTCGAGCCGTTCGCCCTGCCCACCGGCGGCGTCGGCCTGTTCCCGTCCCGCGGGCCGGCCAAGGTGCTGTGGGCCGGCGTGGGTCACGGGCACACGCGCCTCTACCAACTGCGCAAGCAGGTGGACGAGGCGCTGCTCACCGTGGACAGCGGGCTGGCCATGCCCGGGTTCCACCCCCATTTCACGATCGCCCGGCTGGACGAAACGCACTCCCCGAAGGAAATCGCCCGCTTCCTGGAAAAACACGCGCCATTCGAGGGTCCGCCCTTCCGCGTGGCGGAATTTCTGCTCATGGCCAGCGAACTCCGACCGGGATCGCCGCCGGTTTACCGCCTCATGCGACAGTATCTCCTGACCTGATCGGCGTGGCAGGCCCGCGTCTCTGCGGGCCGGCTCGCAGAGACGCAAGCCCTCCAAATCACCCAAAGAAAAACGTGCGCCCCGACGGCCGGGATGCTTGGCTCCCGCCCGTGCCGTCCCACCCGACCATCGCCGAGATTTTTCTGACCACCCTGCGGCTGGGCTGCACATCGTTCGGCGGACCGGTGGCGCACCTGGCCTATTTTCGCGCGGAGTTCGTGGCAAAACGCCGCTGGCTCGACGAGGCGCACTACGCCGACCTCGTCGCGTTGTGCCAGTTCCTGCCGGGGCCGGCGAGCAGCCAGACCATTTTCGCCCTCGGCTATCTGCAGCGCGGGCTGGCCGGCGGCCTCGCGGCGTCGCTCGGCTTCACGCTGCCCTCGGTGCTGCTGATGCTCGGTTTCGCCTATGGCGTGGCCGCGCTCGGCGATCCCGCCGCCGCCGGCTGGTTGCGGGGCCTGAAGGTCGCCGCCGTGGCGGTCGTCGCGCAGGCGGTATGGGCCATGAGCCGGGCCCTGTGCCCCGACTGGCCGCGCCGCGCGCTCGCCCTTGGCGCGGCGGCGCTGGTGCTGTGGCTGCCGTTCGCGTGGAGCCAGCTGGCGGTCATCGCGGTGGGAGCGGCCATCGGGTGGGTTTTATTCAGTGGAGGCGGGACGAGCAGTCCCGCGGGAAGCGAGCCACGCCACCTCGAGCCTGCGGGACTGCTAGTCCCGCCTCCATTTTCCGGCATGTTCTGCCTGATCCTTTTCTTCACGCTGCTGGTCGCGTTGCCCTGGCTCGCCCACACCACGGCCAACCCCTGGCTGGAGATATTCGACCGCTTCTACCGCGCCGGCGCGCTGGTGTTCGGCGGCGGGCACGTGATTCTGCCGCTGCTCGAGCGCGAGGTGGTGGCGCCGGGCTGGCTGACGCACGATCAGTTCCTCGCCGGCTACGGGGCGGCGCAGGCGGTGCCGGGCCCGTTGTTCACGCTCAGCTCCTACCTCGGCGCGGTGATGAATCACGGGGCCGGGGGTTGGATCGGCGGGATCGGGGCGACGCTCGCGATTTTCCTGCCGGCCCTGCTGCTCGTCGCGGGCGCGCTGCCCTATTGGCAGCAGTTGCGGCACCAACCCGCCGCGCAGGCCGCGTTACGCGGCGCCAACGCGACCGTCGTCGGCGTGTTGTTCGCGGCTTTCTACGATCCCGTGTGCACGGCGGGCCTCTCCGGCGGGCGCACCGTCGCGCTCGCCGTGGCGGGATTCCTTGCGCTGCTATCAGGTAAAGTCCCTACGTGGGTGCTGGTCGCCGCGGCCGCCGCGCTCGGAAGCTGGTTGTTATAAGAAGCCACGCGTTGTGCTTGCAGAGACCGGAGGTTGTCTTTGCCTCTATGCCGGTCACTCCGAAATGCCTGAAGCCTCCATCCCGGCCCCGCCGCCTTTGCCCAGCCTGCTGATCGCCGTCACCGGCGGTCCCGGCTCGAACAAGACCCGCCTGCTCGGCGAACTGGCGGCCGCGCAGCTGGCCCGGGGCCAGCGCGTGGAAGGGATGCTGGCCCTCGCGGTCGGACGGCAAGCGCCCGACCAGGGAGCCAACGAATACTGGCTGCGGCTGCTCGGCACCGGGCAGGAATTGAGCTGGGCCGTGCGCGACGAGTCGCTCGACCCGCCGTACTATTTCGAACCGGAGACCGAGCGCAAACTGCAGGCCTGGGCCGGGCGCCTGCGCACGCTGCCGCCGGCACCCCTGCTCATTCTGGATGAGTTCAGCAAGTTCGAGGCGCGCGGCCAGGGCCTCATGCCGCTGTGGCCCGTGCTCGCCGCCAGCGCCCCACACGTCGTGGTGATCGCCGTGCGCGAGGGACTGGTCGGCGAGATCGAGCGCGTGCTGGGCCGGCCGTTCGACCTGCGCGTCCCGGCCGCGGCGCCCGGCGCGCTGCAGCAGTTGAACCGCGCCTGCGAGGATTTCGGCGAATGGACCCGCATCGGCCTGTTCGGCGGCGCGGCCGGCGGGCTCGAGATGACGGTGGGCGCCGCGCTGCACGCCGCCCAGATCCCGCTGCGCGGTCTGGCCATGTCCTCGCTGCAGGCGGCGATGATGGTGTTCGCCGGCGCGGGCCTCGGTTTGCCGGGCCGCGTCGTGTGGGTGCCGTTCATCTCCGGCGGCCTCAAGGCCCTCTCGCCCGCCGGCAACCGCGTGCGGCCCATGCTCGCCATCGTGATGCAGGGGCTGCTCTTCGGCGCGTCGGTGCAGGCGCTGGGCTGGAATTCCCTCGCCCTCGGGCTGGGCGGCGCCCTCGTCGGCGCCTGGGCCGCGCTGCAGGGCATCCTGCTCCAATACCTGCTGCTGGGCACCGACCTCATCCGCGCCTACGACAGCGTCGTGTTGTGGCTGGCGGACCAATGGCATGTCACGGCGCCCAGCCTGCCCTGGCTCGTCGGCGCCTGGGCCGTGCTGCACGCCGCGGTCGCCGCGGGGGTCGCGCTGACCGCCTGGAAACTGAAGCAGCCGCCGGCCGCCCTGCGGCAGGTGCTGGCAAGGGAGAACCTCGCCGCCACGCCGCCGCCGGTCCGCCCCGGCTGGCAGCGGCTGCGGGATTTCGGCCAGTGGCAGTTCTGGCTGCCGTTTTTGCTGGTCTCGCTGATTTTGCTCGGCACCGGCCGCCCCTGGGTGGCGGTGTTGTGGCTCGCCGTGCGGTTCGTGGCGGTCGGCTGCGTGCTGTTCGCCCTGCTGTCCCTCCTGCGGCCGGTCCGCTGGGCCGAGCAGCTGCGGCAGCGCGGCTGGTGGGGCCCGGCGCTGGCGTTCTCCAGCGCGCTCAGCCGGCGGGGACAAAGCAAATGATCACGCCGGTCCTGCGCCGGACATTCGCCATCGCTGCCGGCCTGCTGGCCAGCCTCGCCGGCGCCGGGGAGATCACTGAGCTGCCCTCCCCCGCCGGGCCGGGCGCGATGGGCTCAAGCCTGACGCGCGGTCCCGATGGCACCGTCCACCTGTCGTGGCTGGAGCCGGCGGCGGGCGAGAGCCACGCGCTCAAATTCGCCCGCTTCGACGCGGCCGCCCGGCACTGGAGCGAGGCCCAGACCATCGCCACCGGACCGGGCTGGTTCGTCAACTGGGCGGATTTTCCCCAACTCGCCGTGCAGGGCGACCGGATGACCGCCGTGTGGTTCGAGGACAATCCGGCCACACCCGACCACGGGGGCCACCACGGAAGCGGCTACCATGCGCGCACCAGCGCCTCGACCGACGGCGGCAAAACCTGGGGCACGTCCCGGGCCGTCTCCGCGGAGAGCCGCGCGGTCGAATTCGTCGCCCTGCAACCACTGCCCAACGGTCGCCTGCTGGCCGCGTGGCTCGACGGCCGGGCCGGGGAGGCCGGCATGCAGCTGTGGTCGCGGGTGCTGGGCGACGGCAATGCCGCACCTGACACGCTGGTCGATCCCCTCGTGTGCGATTGCTGCCAGCTCGCCTTCACGGCGCTGCCGGACGGTGGCGCGCTGCTCGCCTACCGCGGACGCAGCCAGGAAGAGGTGCGCGACATGAAGGTGGCCCGCTTTCGCGGCGACCGGTGGGAGCCGCCGCGACCGCTGCCCGCCGACGGCTGGAAAATCGCCGCCTGTCCGGTCAACGGTCCGCGGCTCGCGCAGACCGGCGGAAGCACCGCCGCCGTGTGGTTCACCGGTGCGGACGGAAAATCCCGGGTCAATCTCGCGACCTCTGCGGACGCGGGACAATCCTTCGGCAAGCCAGTCCGCCTCGACCTCGGCCGGCCCCAGGGTCGCGTCGATGCCGCGGCGCTGCCCGACGGCACCGCGGTCCTTACCTGGCTGGAAATGTCCGGAGCGGACGGCACACCCGGCGGCATCCAAATGCGCACGCTGTCACCCGCCGGAAAATTGTCCGCCCCGGTGATGCTGGCGCCGACGCAGACCACCCGCGCCACCGGTTTCCCGCGCCTCGTCTGGCTGGAAGGAAAAAAACTGCTGCTCAGCTACACGGAGGCCGGCGAGCCCGGGCGGGTGCGCACGCTGCTGGTGACGCTGGACTGAAGGGGCCGTCGCGGGCGTCGTCGAGCGACGCCCCTGCGGTTGGCGGGAGTCAATGGATGCGCTTCACGCGGATCCAGAGGCCCTCGGAGACCAGCGTCATTTTCCATCCAGCCATCTTGGACGGCACCAGCTCGACCTCGGGGTTGACCAGCTTGGGGAAGAAACGGTTCTCGCGGTCGGTCTGCTGCCAGGTCTGCCCGTTCTCCAGCCGGAAGGTGGTGCTGCCCGTCCAGCCGCGGAAGTCGCCGGCGATGCGGGTGCGGATGGTCTCGTCGTCATCGCGCGCGGCGAGGCCGGCGTTGGCGAGCTTCTGCTGGCGCACCTCGGCCTTCACCTCGGCCTGGGCCTGTTCGCGGGCCTGGCGCGCCGCCTCGGCCACTTCCTGCCGGGACGCGGCCTGCACGACCTCCACCTCGCGGCGCGCGCCCTCCTTCGCATAGCGTTCGGCCAGCCCGTCGAGGGCGGCCCGCTGGGCCGGGGTGAGCTCCGCAAGGCCGGCGGCGGCGCGCTCCGCGGGGGTGAGCTGCGCCCAGAAATTATCCGCGGCCCGGACCAGGCCGCCACCCAGCAGGAACAGACCGACGAGGAGGAAGATCTTCATGGCCGGGGAAGATGGCGCGGCGGCAGAGCCGGTTCCACCCTTTTCCACCGGGCGCAAAAAAGCGGGGCCGGTGAGGGCCCCGCGGAAAATAATCGGCGCCTTGCCGCGCCGTAGCTCGCAGAGCGAAGCCGGGTTACTTCCAGTTCAGGATCAGGCTGGTGAAGTAGAGCGTGTCGAGCCGCTCCACGCCGGGCTGCGGGATGCTGGTGTAGTCGTTGCTGACCCCGGTCCGCAGCTTCCACATCGAGGCCGCGAGCGGCATCTCGTAGGTGGACTCGTGGTGCAGCCGGTAGTTGCCGAAATCCTTGAACGCGGGCGTGTAGGTCAGGACGTTGCTCAGCTTGCCGGTCTTGAAGGTGTAGGCGTGGAGCAGGGTGAGATCGAGGCCGGGCGAGTCGAACTTGGTGTTGTTGGCGTAGGTCTCGTAGACGTAGCTCAAGCCCGCGCGCAGCTCGAGGTCCTGCGGGTCGGTCTTGATGAGCTTGCGGCCGAAACCGAAGGACGTCTGCGAGCGGAGGTCGAGCGCCTTGATCGAGTCCTTCTCGAGGGAGGTGCGGACATACCACCCGTTATGGGGCGAGAAGAACGCCGAGTAGTCGGCGCTGGCGAACTGGCGGTTGGCGGTCTCGACGCCGTTGTCCTCGGCCTTCTCGGCCTGCAGGGCGAAGATGAGCTTGTCCTGCGCGCTCTCGAGCGTGGCCTTCAGGCCCACGGCGCCGGCGAATTTCTCCGCGCCGCCCGTGCGGCCGGTGATGGCGACGGAGGCCTCGTAGGCCCACTTGCGCTCGTTCTTGGCGATCCGCTCCTTGAGCTGGCGGGTCGCGGGGCTGTCGGCGCCCGGGCGCCAGACGGCGCTGACCTTGGCCGTCGGGGCGCTGAACGAGCCGTCGGCGGCCACGACCGCGATGCCGGACTCGGTGATGGCGACCTGGCCCAGCACGGTGCTGCCGGCGGCGAGTTCGACGTTGACGGCTTCGTCGGTGCTGAAGCTGCGGACCTGGTCCTGCGCGATCTCGATCGTGCCGGCGAAGGCGGTCTCGAACTTGAGCTTGCCGGCCTCGGCCGAGACCAGCTTGCCGAGGACGACGGAGCCGTCGGTCAGCTCGACGCGGTCGGCCGCGAGCGCGGTATTGGCAAGGAGCACCGTCAGGGCGGTGCCGAGGAGATATTTCAGGGCGTGGTGTTTCATGGTGAGGATTGGGCATCGAACCCGGCGGCAATCCGGTTGCAATCCCAAACCCAGCCCCCTCCGACCGGGCCGGCGGCTTCCGGATTGCGCTGGGGGCGGCCGGCCGGTTGGCTGCCCGCATGCCGACGCGCGCCTGGTTCCCCACCCTCATCTACCACGAGGCCCTGCTGAAAACCGGTCTGGAGAAGTTCAACACCAGCCTCGCGGACGAATGCCGCAACCTGCGCGACTACGATGCCGCCGGGCGGCGCTGGTCCGCGAAGAACTACCCGGGCGGCTACACCTCCTACGCGTCGCTGAACCAGCTGCACAAGTTCTCCTCCACCTTCGCCGGGCTCGAGCGCCGGCTGACGGCCCACGTGCGCAAGTTCGCCGCCGCGCTCGACCTGGACCTGCGCGGCCGGACGGTCACGATGACGGATTTCTGGGTGAACATCATGCCCGAGCACGCCGCGCACAGCCTGCACCTGCATCCGCTCTCGTTTGTCAGCGGCACCTATTATGTCGTGACGCCGCCCGGCTGTGCCGGGCTGAAGTTCGAGGACCCGCGCCTGAGCAAGTTCATGGCCGCGCCGCCGAAGCGGCCCGACGCCCGCCCGGCCAACCGGCCGCACATCACCTACCCGGCCCAGGCCGGCCACGTCATCCTCTTCGAGAGCTGGCTGCGCCACGAGGTTGCCGCCAACCGCACCCAGGCGGAAAGGATCAGCGTGAGCTTCAATTACAACTGGAGCTGACCGGGCGCCCGGCCCGCGCTTCGCTTCATCGATTCTTAATCGGTGGTGCGGTAAGACAGGATGCACATGTCCCACCCATTGCCCGCCCACCGTCAGCCCGGCTGCACTTCCGCGCAACCTTTCGTCTTTACCGGCGTCAGACAACCGATGCACCCCGCCGCCGGCCTGCGCCGCTTCACCGCCCTGTCCATGATCTGGCTCCTGGCTTTCGCCGGCTGCAGCAGCGACCGCGGCCCCGGCGACCGGCGCGGCGGGCCCGGCGGCCCGCGCGGCCAGGCGCCCACGCCCATGGCGGGTCAGGACAATTTTTTTGACGGACAGATTCTTGCCGAGATTACTGTCGGCACCGAAGGCATGCCCGAACCGGGAGCAGGTGCCGGCGGCGGGGAACGTGGGGACGGCGGCCGGGGCCGGCGTGGTGGTGGTGGCGGCGGCGGCCTGAGCATTGCCGGAGCCGGCGGTCTGGTCGGCGGCAATGTCAGTGGCGGCGTCCCTTTCGGGGGCGGCGGCCGGCCGCGCCGTGATTCCGGCGGACCCGGCGGGGAACCGGCCGGGCCGCGCCCGATGATGGCCGGTGCCATGGGCCGGCCGGTGATGATCCACCTGCGTTTCACCAACCAGGGTCCGGCGGCCGTCACGCTGTGGATCGACGACTTTGTCTCACCCCTCGGCAACTTCGCGGTGCGCCCGGAAAAGCTGGTGCTCGCGCCCGGCCAGGCGCTCGAGACCGAGCCCATGACCTCGCAGCTTGCCGGCGCCTTCGCCGAGACCGATGCGACCCTGGCGTTGCGCCTCGGCCCCTCGGCCGAGAAAAAGACCTTCCGGCTCAAGGCGGTGCCGGGATCGAAAGAGCCGGAGCCAAAGCCGGAAAAATAAAGAGGAGCTGTAGGGGGGGGGGGGG
>JAQSDJ010000088.1:0-7253 GCA_029945855.1 Lacunisphaera sp. | reverse complement strand
ATTGGCGGGATCAGCGATCCCGCCCTACAGCCAGCCGGAAGCCAACATTCCGCTCAACGCCCGAACCCGCCCAGATCCTCGATCTCGTCCGAGGGGAAGACCAGGACGCCCTGCCCGTCGCGGCCAAACGAGCAGCGCAGCATCGCGCGCGCCACGACCTCGGCTTGGATCGCGCGGTATTTGCGCAACGACCCCAGCAACAGGGGATCGGCCAGCCACATGACCACCGCGCCGATCCGCTCACCCAACCGTTTCTCCACCCGTGGCCCGAGGAGCAGGCTGGGCCGGAAAATCGCGAGTGTCTTGAAATCGAGCACCTCCAGGGCCTCTTCGGTTTCGCCTTTCACGCGGTTGTAGAAGACCCGCGACCGGGCATCGGCCCCGAGCGCCGTGACCACGAAGAAGCGCGCGGCCCCGTTGCGGCGCGCCGCCCACGCGAAGGCCAGCACCGCCGCCTGGTCGACCGCGCGGAAGGCGTCCGGCGAGCCGGCCCGCTTGATCGTGGTGCCCAGGCAGCAAAAAGCGTCGTCGCACCGCAGGTCCGCGGTGACCTTCTCCAGCGCTGCGAAGTCCGCCGTCACCTGGGTGAGCTTCGGATGCGTGAGGTCCAGCGGCCGGCGGCCGAGGGCGATGACCCGGTCGTATTCGGGGGATGCGAGCAGTTGGCGCAGCAGAAAGCCGCCCACCAATCCGCTGGCGCCGGCAAGGAGTGCGATGGCCATGGCGGGAGAATGCACCGGACCGGAGGACCCGCAAGTCGCCTCGCGCCCCGTCCCGAAAACGGGAAATCCGGTCAGCGGTTATAAAAATGGCCCGCGCGCGAATTTGCCGGCGCCGGGAAAACGGCGCAAGTTGCCGGCATGAAAAAGGTCGAACTGAGTGACGAAACCTTCGGTGCGTTGGAACGGCTCGCGGCGGCAAAAAACCTTTCGCCCGCCGATCTCATCGCCGCCCTCATCGGCCCGGACCGGCCGGCGCTTGCCGGCGACAACCTGCTCTTTTTCCTCATCTCCGCAGAATTTCCGACCCAGGCCGATCCCACCGCCCGCTACCTGGCCCTGCTGTCGTGGATCGCGCAAAACTACGCCTGCGACTTCGCCGACTTCATCTCGCACCAGGAAAGCGGCCGGCGCTACCTCATGCTCAACCGCGACGAGGTCAATGCGGTGCGTGCGCACAACCACGCGGTGCAGTTGGACGGCACGCCGTATTGGGCGGTCATGACGATCGACGACCCCACCAAGCGGCGCTTCGTCTGCCGGCTCCTGGAATTCATCGGCTGCCACGACGAGACGGTCGCGCAGGCCTGCCGGTCCCTCGCCCTGGGCGAGGCGGCCGCCGGCTTCCGGCTGCTGGGCGTGGCGTGACACTGGAGGCGGGACTATCAGTCCCGCAAGGCCCGGAGTTCGCTGCCAGCAACCCGCGGGACTGGTAGTCCCGCCTCCACTAATTAGTTTGTCCCGCTCCGCCCCGGATGCTCGACTCCCGCCGTGAGCGAGACCATTCCTCCGCCGGAAACGAAGCGCCGCGACTTCCTGAATTTCTTCCATTCGGTGCGGTATGCCATCGAGGGTTTCTGGGCGGCGTTGCGGCACGAGCCGTCGTTCCGCGAGGACCTGATCTTCGTCGCCATCCTGACGCCGTTCGCGGTCATCCTGCCGGTCAACGCGGTGTCCACCGCGGTGATGATCGCCTCGCTCTTCATCATCGTGATCGCCGAGCTGCTGAACTCCGCGATCGAGTGGACCATCGACGACATCTCGCTGGCCAAGCGCCCGTTCGCCAAGCGGGCGAAGGACATGGGCAGCGCCGCGGTTTTCATCGCCTACATCAACTGCATCGTGGTCTGGGGCCTGATCCTCTATTCCAACTGGGGGCGCATCGCCACGCTCGAGTTCCTCACGTGGCCGCCGCCGTTCTTGCCGTAGTGCACGAACCGCCATCCGGCCCGGCGAATCCCATCTGCTCGCGCCCCAAGTGGGGCCGTCATCTGTGGCCGTAGTGGACCTACCGCATCCGGCCGAACAGCCAGGCGGCGAGGCCGATCATCGCCAGGTTGGGCATGAGCGCGGCCCACACGGGGTCGAGGTAGCCGCGGCCGCCGAGGATCGTCGCGAAATTGTTCAGGATGTAATAGAGAAAAAACAACCCGATGGACTTCGACACGCCGACCGCCGGGCTGACCCGCACGCCGGCCAGCGCGAACGGGATGGCGATGGCCAGGATGACGAGTGGCCCGAGGGTGTCGGCCAGCATGCTGTAATAGCGCACTTGGTAGCGTGTGACCTTCGGGCTGTCCTCCGCATAAAAATAATCGACGATGCGGCCGAGTTCGTTGAACGACAGCTCCGTGGGCTTGCGATCGAACAGCAACATGAGCTGGGGATCCTCGTTGTAGTGGGCGACGGTCTTCTCCGCGAACGCGACGGAGCGCTGCAACTCGCCCGACTCGGGGTCGAACCACATCTCGCGGCCGTCCCGGAAGGTCCAGGTGCGGCGGATGGCGTCGTAGCGCCCCTCGCGCGCCATGAGCCTGGTCTTTTCGCGGCGCAGCCGGTTCAGTTCCGACACGGTGACGCCGTAGGCCGTCTCGGTGAAGCGGCTGTAGCGGTTGATGAACCACATGCGGTTCTGCCGCTGGTTGTCGAAGGCCACCGCGGACAGGAACCCCGTCGAGCCGCTGGTCGCGGTCGGCGCCGCGGCACCGACCCGGGCGGTCTCCTTCGCGGCCTGCGCGGCGGCGCTGATCTGCATGGTCTCCTTCAGGCTGCGCGAGGCTTCGTCCGACCACGGCACCACGCGGGAGTTGAGCAGGAGCGACACGCCGCAGAGCACCACCGCCGCCAGCCAGAGGGCCCGGGTGGCGGCGAAGATGTTCAGGCCCGCGGCGCGCACGACCATGATTTCGTTGTTGCGATGAAGCTTGGACAGCACGAACAGCAGCGACAGCAGCATCGAGAGCGGCAGCACGATGGAGAGTTTGCTCGGCATCAGCGTGGCGTAATACAGCAAGATGTCCCGGGCCCCCGCGCCAATCTCGACCAGGTCGCGGAAGTCGTCGTAGAGCGCCGACATCATCAGCACGCCCATGGTGGCGACCAGGAGGAGCGCCAGCATTTTGAGCCACTCACGGAGGAGGTAACGGTCGAGGAGATTCAAGCCGGGGACAGTGAAACCGCAGACGGGCGCCGCGCAAAGCCGAATCGGCGCCGGCCGGTCGGTCGAAATCATCCGCCGGGGCCCACTTGGGGTTTGCCGGACGGGGCGTTTTCCGTTCCATCCCCGCATGCCCGAATCAAAAGAGGTCTGGACGTCCCGGCTCGGCGTAATTCTGGCAGTCGCGGGGAGCGCCGTGGGGCTCGGCAATTTCCTGCGTTTCCCCGGACTCGCGGCCCAGTATGGCGGCGCCGCGTTCATGATCGCCTACTTCATCTCGCTCCTGCTGCTGGGCATCCCGATCGGCTGGGCCGAGTGGACCATGGGGCGCAAGGGCGGCCTCGCCGGCTACCATTCCTCCCCGGGCATCTTCCACGCCATCATCCGGCACCCGCTGGGCAAATACCTCGGCCTGCTGGGCTTCATCATCCCGGTGGTGGTGTATATGTATTACGTGTATATCGAGGCCTGGTGCCTCGGCTATGCCCTCAACGCCGCCACCGGCACGTTCAGCGCGCCCGGGGTCGACTACGGCAAATTCTTCGCCACCTACACCGGCGCGGGCGGCGACGGGGTCGCCTTGCACTTCGGCCTGCACGACGTCGGCATTTTCGTGCTGATCGTCTACGTCTGTAATTTCTACTTCATCTACCGCGGCCTCTCCAAGGGCATCGAGTTCGTCTGCAAATGGGGCATGCCCATCCTCATTTTGATCGCCCTCATCATCCTCGCCCGGGTGATGACCCTGGGCACGCCCGACGCGGCCAAGCCCGACCAGAGCGTGCTCAACGGCCTGGGCTTCATGTGGAACCCGCGGGATATCGCCACCGGCCTGAAGAACCCCCAGCTCTGGCTCGCCGCCGCCGGGCAGATCTTCTTCTCCCTCTCCGTCGGCTTCGGCGCCATCATCACCTACGCCAGCTACCTGAAGAAGAAGGACGACGTCGTGCTCAGCAGCCTGACCGCCGCCTCCGCCAATGAATTCTGCGAGGTGGGCCTCGGCGGCCTGATCACCGTGCCCGCGGCCTTCGTGTTCCTCGGCGCCGCCGGCATCGTCGGCCAGGGCACCTTCGGCCTCGGTTTTAACGTGCTGCCCTTCGTCTTTTCCAAGATGCCGTTCGGCGACTTCTTCGCGACCATCTTCTACCTGCTGCTGTTCCTCGCCGCGGTCACCAGCTCGCTGTCGATGTTGCAGCCCGGCGTCGTGTTCTTCGAGGAGGGCCTCGGGCTCGGGCGCAAGGCCGCCATGGCCTTCCTGGGCGTGCTCACCGGCCTCGGCACCCTGATCGTCTGGTGGTTCTCCAAGGACCTGAAGGCGCTCGACACGATCGATTTCTGGATCGGGACGGTCGGCATCTTCGTGCAGGGCATGATCCTGATCATCGTCTACGCGTGGTATATCGGCATCGAGCCGGGCTGGAAGGAGACGCATGAGGGTTCGGCCATGCGCATCCCCGGCTTCTACCAGCCGGTGATGAAATACATCGCCCCGACCTTTCTCCTCGTCGTCTTCGTGATGTTCATCGCCGCGAATGTCTTTGGCTGGAACTTCTCGTTCGGCGCGGCCGCCCGCTTCACCCCGACGAGCTATGTCACCGACCTCGTCGGCCCCAACCCCAGCCCGGTCGCCCGCGGGGCCTTCGCCTTCATGGCCGCGGTCGTCCTGATCATCGGCTGGCTCGTCCACCTGGCAGGAAAAAGATGGGACCGGCAGGAAGGGAGGAAACACTCATGACCACCGGCGGCTGGATCACCATGATACTCTCGGTCGGCTTCGTGACCGTCCTGTTCCTCTATTGCGTGTGCCGCGTGCTGTTCGGCAAGCGGCCGGACGACGAGTAAGGAGGGGCCGAAAGGCGCGTTTCTCGAGTCGTTCTCGTTCTCATTCTCTTGATCGTTCTCTCGGATGATTGTGTGGAGAGAACGAGAACGATTAGGAGAACGAGAACGGCATTATCCCTCTGACTGTCCGTTCAGTGTTCCGTTGCCGTGCCGCCTCGCGCGCTCATCCTGTTGGGACCCCATGAAAACTCCGCGCGCCTGCGTTGTCCTGCTTTCCTGTGCCCTCGCCGTCAGCCTGCACGCCGCCGCCGACCCCGCCTGGCCCGAGCTCACGCGCGAGAACAAGCCGTGGACGCGCTGGTGGTGGCCGGGCAGTGCGGTGGATCCCGCCAGTCTCACCGCCGATCTGGAGCAATTCGCCACCGCCGGCCTGGGCGGGGTGGAGATCACGCCCATCTACGGCGCCCGGGGCTACGAGAGCCGCACTATTCCTTATCTTTCCCCCAAGTGGATGCAGATGCTGGAGCACACCGGCCGCGAGGCGTCGCGCCTCGGCCTCGGCGTCGACATGGCCACCGGCACCGGCTGGCCCTTCGGCGGACCCTGGGTCGCCCCCCTCGACGGCTCGATGAAGCTGGTCAGCGAGGACGGCCGGCTCGCCGGCGCCCCCACCAAGATGATGGTCAAGCGCGCCGCACCCGGCGCCGAGGGCCTCGTCGTCGACCCGTATTCGCCCGCGGCGCTCGCCCGCTACCTGGCCCCGTTCAGCGCGGCCTTCGCGGATTTTCCGGCCGGACTCGTCCGCGGACAGTTCCACGACTCCTTCGAATACTACAATTCCGAATGGACCCCCGAGCTGCCCGTCGCCTTCCAGCAGCAGCACGGCTACGACCTCAATGATTTCGCCGCCGAGCTGCTCGGCCAGAAACCGGCCGACGCCGACACGCTCGCGCGCGTCCGGAGCGACTACCGCGAGACCATCGCGCAACTGCACCTCGGCTATCTCAACACTTGGGTGAAATGGTCGCACGACCACGGCTTCAAGGTCCGCAACCAGTCGCACGGCGCCCCCGCCAACCTGCTGGATCTCTACGGCGCCGTCGACATGGCCGAGACCGAGACCTTCGGCTCGACGCCGTTCCCGATTCCCGGACTCCGGCGCCAGGATGACGAGGTGCGTCACGGCCAGGACCTGCCCGAACCGCTGGTCATGCGCATGGCCTCGTCCGCCGGCCACGTGATGGGCCACGCGCTCACCTCGAGCGAGACCTGCACCTGGTTGCGCGAACACTGGAAGGTCTCGCTCGCCTACACCAAGCCCGAGATCGACCGGCTCTTCGTCAACGGCATCAACCACCTCTTCTACCACGGCACCGTCTTCTCGCCGCAGGACGCCCCCTGGCCCGGCTGGCTGTTCTACGCCTCCACCCAGTTCAATCCGCGCAATACCTGGTGGAACGATTTCAGCGCGCTCAACACCTACGTCGGCCGCGCCCAGTCGCTCCTGCAGCGCGGCGCACCCGACAACGAGATCCTCATCTACTGGCCCGCGGCGGACGTCTGGGACGCCACCACCGGTCCGCTCATGCAGCAGCTCGGCGTCCATGACGTGAAGTGGCTGACCGAAAAGCCCACCGGCCGGCTGGCACTAAAGCTCCTCAACACCGGCTATGGCTTCGACTACATCTCCGACGCCCAGCTCCAGCAGACCCGCGCCGAGGCCGGTCAACTCGTGACTCCCGGCGCCCGCTACCGCGTGCTGCTCGTGCCCGCCGCGCGCCGGATGTCGGTCGCCACCCTGCAGCGTCTCGCCGATCTCGCACGCGACGGCGCCCACGTTCTTTTCGAAGCGCTGCCCGAGGACGTTCCCGGCTACGGCCGGCTGGAGGCGCGCCGCGCCGAGTTTGCCGCGATCCGCGCCACGCTCGCCGGCCTGGTGTCGGCCGACCTGCCCGCCGCGCTGCCCAAGCTCGGCGTCGCCCGCGAACCCATCGCCGATACCGGCGTGAGTTTCATCCGCCGCCAGTTCGAGGACGGCCATGTCTACTTCCTCGCCAACCAGACCGGACGGGCGGTCGAAGGCTGGGTGTGGCTCGGCCGCGCAGCCGGCGCGGTCCTGCTGATGAACCCGCTCAACGGCAACGTGGACGTGGCCGCGTTCCGCCAGCGCGACGGCGCCGCCGAGGTCTTTGTGCAGATCGCTCCGGGCGAGTCCTTTCTCCTTAAGACCGCGGCCCCAAGCCACGCCTTTCTCGGAGACCCGCTCCGCCCCACGCGTCCGCACGGCAAGCCGGTGACGCTCGACGGCGACTGGA
>JAQSDJ010000087.1 GCA_029945855.1 Lacunisphaera sp. | reverse complement strand
CTACACCATATCCGTCGGCCAGAATCCGGGAGCCACTTCCCTGACCACCAATACCGGCAGCATCACCAAAACCGGCGCCGGCACCCTGGCGCTGGCCGGGGGGATTGCGGGCGGACTGAGCGTGACCGGGGGTGAAGTGACCACCACCGCCGTCAAGTTCGGCGGTTATGCCAATCTCACGGGCTCGACCCTGACCACGTCCGCCATCACCGACTCGACCGTCACGCTCAATGCCGGCGCCACCCTGAAAGCCGGAGCCAGTTTCACCAGCACGAATCCCAGCTTCGGTGCCACCAGCCTCGCCCTCAACGCCGCAGACGCGGTGTTCGACACCAACGGCTACACCGTGACTTTCGCCCATGGGGTCACCGGCACTGGCAGCCTGAACAAATCGGGCGCCGGCACCCTGACCCTGAGTTATTTTTCCAATACGTTCTCAGGCAATGTAGCCGTGAACGCCGGCACCCTGACCCTAGGCTCGGCGGGCGCGTTGTCGTCGGGCAAAACCGTCGGCATCTCCTCCGGGGCGACGTTCAATATGAACGGCCAAGCCCTCTCCGTCGCGAAGCTCGAGGGCGCCGGGAGCGTGACCCTCGGCAGCGCCACGCTGACCGCCGCCCAAGCGGTCGACTCCACCTTTTCCGGCGCCATCAGCGGCACCGGCGGCCTGACCAAGAGCGGCGCCGGTGTCATGACCCTGGCCGGCACCAACACCTATTCGGGCGCGACTTCGCTCACGGCGGGCGGCTTGATTTTCAACGGCTCGGCGGCGAGCAGCGCCTTTACCGTCTCCGGCGGCACGCTCAGTGGTTCCGGCACCATCGGGGCGCTCACCATCGCCAGCGGCGGCACGTTCTCCCCGGGCAACTCGCCCGGCACCTTCAACGCCGGCAACACCACCTGGGCCGGCGGCGGCACCTATCTGTGGGAGCTCAACAATGCCGATGGCACCCCCGGGGCCGACCCGGGCTGGGACCTCCTCAGCATCAGCGGCACGCTCACGCTCACCGCCAGCAGCGGCAATCCGTTCAACCTCGACCTGACCTCGCTCACCCTTGGCAATGTCGCCGGCGAAGCGGCAAACTTTACCACCAACGAGAATCATACCTTCCTCATCGCCTCCGCCAGCGGCGGCATCACCGGATTCAGCGCCGACAAATTCAATCTCGACGCCACCGGCTTCGCCAACGACCTCGCCGGCGGCAGCTGGAACATCGCCCAGAGCGGCAACAACCTGAACCTCGTCTACACCGCGGCCTCCGCCATCCCCGAACCCTCGACCTATGCCGCGCTCGCCGGCCTCGGTGCCCTCGGCCTCGCGTTGTGGCGGCGGCGCTCAGTCGCGGTGCAGCGCATCGCGTGAGATTCCCGCGGCTTGGGTGAGGCCCGCCAGCCCGAGCGTCAGGTCGAACTCGGCGAGCACGGTGCCGATGACTTCCTCGACGCCGCGCCGGCCGGCCACGGCGAGGCCGTAGACATAGGGCCGGCCGAGGCACACCGCCGTCGCGCCGAGCGCGAGGGCCTTGAAGACATCCGCACCGCCGCGCACGCCGCTGTCGAAGAGCACGGGGATTTTGCCTTTCACCGTCTCCGCGATGGCCGGCAAGGCTTCGAGCGAGGCGATCTCACCGTCGATCTGCCGGCCGCCGTGGTTCGAGACCACCAGCCCGTCAATCCCGAGTTCGATCGCCTTCTTGGCATCGTCGGGATGCAGCACGCCCTTGAGCAAAATGGGCAGCTGGGTGTGCGAGCGGAGAAACTTCAGGTCGTCCCATTGGAGCGAGGGTCGCGAATAAGTCGTCATGAACCGCTGCACCGCCGCGCGCGGGTCGCCGGACGCGAGGTTCTTGAGCAGGCCGCCGGGAAAGTTCGCCTTTTGCGCGAGGGCCGTGGCGATGGTCTGCAGGTTGAGGGTAGGGCGAATCGTCCCCGATGAGCCGTCTCGGGATTGCGGCTCGTCGGGACGGCTCGCCCTACCCAATTCCGCCCGGAACACCGGATCGCTGGTGTATTGCGCGATCCCCTTCCCCTGCATGAATGGCAGCGAGCCGAGATCGAGATCGCGCGGGCGCCAGCCGAGCATCGTCGTGTCGAGCGTCAGCACGATGGCCGAGCAGCCGCAGGCCTCGGCGCGGCGGACGAAACTTGCGACCAGCTCGTTCGACCGGCTCCAGTAGAGCTGGAACCAGCGCGGGGCGTCCCCCATAGCGGCGGCGCAGGTTTCCATCGGCACCGAGGCTTGATTGGAGAAAATATACGGCACGCGCAGTGACGCGGCGGCGCGGGCCACGGCGAGATCCGCTTCCGCGTGCGCCATGTCGAGCACCCCGATCGGGCAGAGCAGTAGTGGCGAAGGCAGTTTCAGCCCAAAGAGTTCGATCGAAAGGTCGCGTTTTTCCACATCGCGCAGCACGCGGGGAACAATCCGCCAGCGCTCAAACGCCGCCCGGTTGGCGGCCATGGTCGATTCGCGCCCGGCCCCGCCGGCAATATAGGCCCAGGCCTCGGGCGACATCGCCGTCTGCGCGGCCGCCTCGAGTTTGTCCCACGCCACCGGCACGGCCGGCCGGTGCCCTGCGACGCCGGCGACGTAGATTTCGCGCTGCCGCTTCCGGCCGATGTCGGGGTGGAACATTTCCGTCAAGCCGGCCTTATTTCCAAAACCGCATCCGAATCACTCGCGAGAAACAGGGCGATCTGCCTCGCCCGCAATTGAAACAATTCGGCCAGCACTTCGGTGGTGCAGTTACCCGTGCGCAGCCAGATCACCTTGGGCGGCGATCCCTTCAACAGGCTGAGCACCTCGTAATCGGCGTCCTTGGTGACGATCACAAAGCCTTGCTCGCGGGCAAAGGACCAGATCGCCAAATCATCCGCCGAACCGAGTCCGCATTGATGAACGTGCGTGGATCCAGCATAGACCGGATGGAGTGCCGTCGCCAGGGCCGGCGGCAGGTTCTCGTCCAGCAACAGCTTCATCCGGCCACGGCCAGCCGGCGCTCACGGTCCGCCGCGTAGGCCAGACAGGCCCGGATATCAGTCTCCGTGAGGTAGGGATATTCCTTGAGAATCTGCTCGTGTGACATGCCCGCCGCCAGGAAATCGAGCACATCGTAAACCGTGATCCGCAAGCCCCGGATGCACGGCTTGCCCCCCCGTTTCCCGGGTTCGACGGTGATGATGGAGCGGTAGTCCATGCCGGGAAGCTAGGTGGATCGACTCTTTTGGCAAGCCTGCGGAGAAGGCGCGATGGCGAGGAGCGGCCCAATTGCCTCGGCGTCCAACCAGGAGGGAAATAATCGCCAAGAAACCAATGCCTGGGTCGCCGACCAGACCCGCAACCGCATTCCCGAAGTGCTGCCAGTCGGTCAACCACCGCCGGTCGAAGTCCGCGCGGACCGGCCGTTTCTCTTCGCCATCCAGCACGTCGATTCCGGCGTGTGCCTGTTCCTCGGCCGGGTGA
>JAQSDJ010000086.1 GCA_029945855.1 Lacunisphaera sp. | reverse complement strand
GCCCGGGTGGAGCTGCCCGGTCCAGAATTGGTCGGCAAATGCCACGGCATCGAACGCCACCGGCGCGGCAGGCGCCCCGCCGGGATGGCCGGGGGCGGTCTTGGTTGAGACGACGCGAAACGGGGGAAATGCCACCAGCACGCCGATCACCGCCACCAACCCGGCAAGAACGGGCCAGGGTGGCAGGCGACGTGGGGCGCTCGGCGGCAAAGCGGACATGCTAAAACTTGGCGTGGGATATTGGGTTATTCGGATGCAAACGCACCTCAGGGCTTGCGGCCGTAGTCCCCGAACTTGTGGACGGTGTCGCGGTTGACGAGTTCGACGGCGACCGGCACCCGCTGCGGGAAGTCGCGCGCGCCCTTGAGGTAGCGGTCGGCGTTCTCCGCCGCGGTCTTCGCCATGGTTTTCGGGAACTGCATCACGGTGGCGGTGATCTTGCCCTCGGCCACCGAGCGGACGACATCGTCGGCGCCGTCGAAGCCGAACACCTTCACCTTGGAAGCCTTGCCGGCGGCCAGCAGCGCCTGGTAGGCGCCCATCGCCATGGCATCGTTGCCGCAGAACACGGCGTTGATGTTCGGATTCGCCTGCAAAATGGACTCGAGCACCTCGAGCGCCTTGGTGCGGTCGAACTCGGCGCTCTGCTGCGCGACCATCTTCAGGCCCGGGTAACGGTCGACGACGCTGTGGAAGCCCTTGGAGCGGTTCCAGGTGTTGGTGTCGGCGACGAGGCCGAGCAACTCGACGTAGGTGCCCTCCTCGCCAACCTGCTCGACGAAGTATTGGCCCAAGGCCACGCAGCCCGAATAGTTGTCGGAGAGGATCTGGGAGACGGCGGCATCGTTGGCCTCGATCTCGCGGTCCATGCAGAACACCGGCAGACCGGCCGCCTTGGCGCGGCGGACATTGGCAATCGAACCCTTGGCATCGGTGCAGTTGAACAGCACGGCGCCGTAGCCGGAGGAGATCACGTTGTCGAAATGCTGGGACTCCTTGGCGGGGTCGTTCTGCGAGTCGAAGATCGTCGCCTCGTAGCCCAGTTCCTTCGCCCGGTCGCGGGCGGTCTCAGCCAGCACGACAAACCACGGGTTGTTCAGCGTGGAGATGATGACGGCGACGCGCGACGACGTCGGGGGCTTGGCAGCCGCGGCGGCGGGCGCGGCGCCGGTGGACGGCTTGCACGCGACGAGCAGGAAGGCGGCGAGCAACGGCAGGCAGGCAAGGAGGCGGATAAGACGGGCGGTATTCATGGGAATCAAGGGGAAGAGGGGTGCCGGGTGGGACCCCGGCGAGCATGACGCGGCGCCCTCATCGCTACGGCGCGAGTGGAGCGGAACCAGAAGAGGGATATCTGCACATAAAGGCACCAGCAAAGACATTCACCCGGGGAGCAAGGCTCACACGAATAGTTGGCAGGGGGGGCGGGTTTGTCGGGTTGGGGTCTGCCGGTCAGCGGGGAATCTTTTGATTACGCGGGCCAAAGCATGCGGCCAAAAGCGGGGGGCGCCGATTGCTTCGCTCATACTCTACCAAATTCACCGGCCGGAATTCTCTCCCTATTCAGGGGATGTTCTAACCGAATCCTAATATTCCCGGCGTTTGACCCGATACTCGGATCCCCAGACCTGCGCACCGGCGGCCTCACCCCGGACCGGCAAATTCCGTGCGGGCCCGGATGCGGGCGGGGCTGAGGCGCAGGCTGAGCGTCAAGGCCGCCACCAGCAGGGCCACTTCGCCGGCGAACAGACTGGTGTAGGCCACCAGGGCGCTCCCGGTCAGCAGGCGCATGCCGTCCACGATCACGCCGCCCATCAGGCTGCCCACGGCATGACCCACCATGTTGGCCATACCCCAGACCCCCATCAGCAATCCCGCGCGCTCCGGGGTGGTGAACTCCACGACACTCGCCAGCATCCCGGCCCCGGTCAGTCCGGCGCAAAAACCCAGCCCCATCACCAGCCAGCGAAAACTCTCCGGCGCGCCCGCCAGCCCCAGGACCGCCACGCCGCTGAAAACCAAAATGCTCAGCCCGAGCCCGATCCGCATCAATTTGAGCGCGCCCAGCCAGCGCAGGAGCAGCCCGCCGGAGAGGAGCATGGCCGCCAGGACGCCGAGGCCCCAGAACATGGTGAGGCGCGTGGTCGCGCCGACACTCAGGCCGAGCACGAGGGCCCCGTAGGGCTCGAGCAACACATCCTGCGCGAGCGTGCCGGTGAAGGTGCAGATCACCACCACGAAGAGCCGGCGCACCTGCGGGTCGGCGAACACATAGTCGCGCAGCACCTGGGCAAACGGTTTTCCCTTCGCCCGGTCCGCCAGCTCCGCCGCAACCACCGTGACCTCCTGCCCCGGCGCCGCGACCAGCGTGAGCAGGACGACCGCCACCGCCACCCCGCCGGCCACGGTCAGCAGGCGGGCCGGATCGTAATGCTCCATGGCGCGCCCCACCAGACCGGCGCCCGCCACCGCACCGAACAACGTGGCCACCTCATACAGGGTCATGGCGCGACCGCGCTGCGGCCCGGAGAATTTTTCCGTCACGAGCGCCTGGTAGCTGTTGTGCGCCAGATTGCGGCCGAGGCCATACAGCAGAAACGCCCCGACGCCGCACGTCAGGAAAGTCGCGAGATTGGTCGAATGGTGCCGCGTCACCCAGGCGACGGCATACAAACCGCCGCCGATGATCAACGCGCCCAGTATCAGGTAGGATTCGCGGCGCCGCCCGAAAAGCAGGTGGCCGTCCGAGCGGTGTCCGAACCACAGGCGCAGCGGCGACAGCAGCAGCGGGATCGCAAAGAGCAGGGCCACGAGGGTCGCCGGCACGTTCAGCTCGGCGATCATCACACGGTTGAGTGTGCCGCCGATCAGCACCCCGCTCAGGCCATAGGCGATGGGAAAGGCGGCCAGGCGCAGATGATTCATCACCAGCCAGGTTGGTCGGGGCAATTTCATCTCAGGCGCGGGTCCACGGTGGACGGTCGGAACTGAACATCAGGGTCCCACATGTGACGGATTATCCGTCCCGACCTCAACCGTCAAAAAACGCGGCGGGTGAGCCCGCGGCCAAAGCCCAGCCTCCATTGCCTCGGTCGTCACAGTCTTAACTTTGCGAATGCCCGGCCTGATGGCGATTTGAGGTATTTCTCGCATGCCGCGGCTTTCTCGCGATCACGAAATGCCACCGCAGTGTTGATCCGCCATGGGCGGCCTTTGGCGGTGTGCGGAACCCCGCCGGCATTGTGCTTCACGAGACGTTCCGCCAAGTCGTCGGTGAAGCCCACATAGAATCCGCCTGCGGGAGCCAAGGATTCCAGAATATAGACATAGGCGAAATCATTCATGATATTCGGCCCGTCGTGAGACCCATAACCATCAACCTAAACATGCCTCGGTCCCCAAACTTTGGTGTAGACCCGCGTCATCGCTCAGTGCGGTTAACCCAAACCCATAACCATCAACCTAAACATG
>JAQSDJ010000085.1 GCA_029945855.1 Lacunisphaera sp. | reverse complement strand
ACTCTGATGCAAGCAGTTGCACCGTCATGCCCGCTCCCTGTGGGACGGGACTGATTTCATTTCGTCCGAAGTTCCTGGACGTAGTAAAGGACTATTCGTGGGACCGGCTGCGCGCGGACGGCTTGGCGGGGTTGAATGTCATGGTCATCGCCTTCCCGCTGTCGATCGCCTTCGCCATCGCGTCGGGCGTCAAGCCGGAGCAGGGCCTGCTGACCGCGATCATCGGCGGCGGGCTGATCGCGCTGTTGGGCGGCTCGCGGGTCCAGATCGCCGGACCGACGGGGGCGTTTGTCATCATCACCTACAGCGTGGTCCATGATCACGGCCTGCCCGGGCTGCTGCTGTGCACCATGATGGCGGGGGCGATGCTCTGCGTAATGGGTTTCGCCCGGCTGGGCACGATCATCCGGTTCATCCCCTATCCGGTGTCCCGGGCGTTCACGAAGGGCATCGCGATTCTGATCCTCAGCTCGCAGATCAAGAATTTCTTCGGCCTGCAGGTCGAGCGGCTCCCGGTCGACTTTGCCGGCAAGATCAAGGTGCTGGCGCTGAATCTCGACGCGGTGCACGGGCCGACCGTGGGCCTGGCGGTGGCGTCGGTCCTGGTGATCGGGCTGTGGCCGGCCCGGCTCTCGCGTTATCTGCCCGGCCCGATGGTCGGTCTCCTCGCGGGCACCGGGGCCGTCGCGCTGCTCGGGGCGCACGAACTCTGGGGCATCGCGACGATCGGCTCGGAGTTCGGCGCCTTCGCCAGCACGCTGCCGGCGCTGCAGCTGCCGCTCACGGACTGGGCGACGGCGCGGGAGCTGATCCAGCCGGCGTTTACCATCGCGCTCTTGGTGGCGATGCAGGCGCTGCTCTGCGCGGTGGTCACCGACGGCATGCTGGACGAGAAGCACGATTCCAACCAGGAACTGGTCGGGCAGGGCGTGGCGAACCTGGTCGGGCCGCTCTTCGGCTGCATCCCGGTCACCGGCGCGGTGGCCCGCTCCGTGGCCAACGTGCGCGCCGGGGGCCGCTCCCCGGTGGCGGCGCTGGTGCACTCGCTTCTGCTGCTGGTGATGCTGCTGGCGGCCGCGCCGCTGGTCAGCCACATCCCGCTCGCCACCCTGAGCGCCGTCCTCGTGGTGGCGGCCTACCGCATGGTGTCGTGGAAGCAGTTCCTCCGCCTGAAGAACTGGCCCTTCAGCGACTCCTCGATCTTCCTCGCGACCTTCGCGCTCACGGTGCTCACGAACCTGACGCTCGCGGTGGAAGTGGGCGTGGTGCTGGCCGCGCTGCTCATGGTCAAGCGCATCTCCGAGACCTCCAAGATCACCGCGGTGGACGAGGCCACCGAGACCGAGGGCTCGCACCATTCGCTGGTGGGCAAGGTGGTGCCGGAGGGCGTGCTCATCTTCCGGATCTTCGGCGCGTTCTTCTTCGGCGTGGTCGACAAGCTCGACGACGAGCTCAAGCGCGCCAAGCAGGAGCCGGAGATCCTGATCCTGCGCGTGCGCAAGGTGCTGGCGATGGACGCCACCGGGCTCCAGGCGCTGGAGGACCTCCACGTCAAGCTGCACGCCAAGGGCAAGCACCTCATCCTGAGCGGACCGCACACGCAGCCGCTCTTTGTCATGGAGAATGCGGGTTTCATCGACCGCATCGGCCGCGAGAACGTCTGTCCGCACATCGACGCCGCGCTGGCGCGGGCGCGCGAGATCCTCGGCTTGCCGCCCGTGACGGCGGCCCGCGACGAGCCGCAGGCGCTGCGCATGGAGAAGGAGCAGCTCGAGTCGGCCCGGCGCGAACTGTCCGCCGCGCTCGAGCGCACCAACCGGATCCTGAACGAACCCAGGACGCCGCCGCCCGCTACACCCCCCGGTAAGGATAACTGAAATCGTCGCACTGGCCCGCTCTGGCCTTCGCCGGGTCCGCGGTGGTGGGCGACAAAGATGCTGGAAACACCCGGAGTCCGGGTGCAGGCTCAGTTCCATGACACCCGGATCGCTGCTGCTCGTCGCCACCCTTGGCGCCCTGGCCGCGATCCTCACCAGCCGCCGGGCGCCGCGGTTCTGGCTGGCGGCCATGCTTATGGGACTGGCGGCGGCCCTCGCGGCCGCGGTCTGGGTGCTGGCCGGAGGAGGGGAGTGGGAGTGGCGGGCGGCGTTGGCCGTGGGCGGGGAGCCGCTGCACCTGCGGCTCGACGGGCTCAGTGCCTTTTTTCTCGTCCTCCTTTGCGTGGTGGGCGGGGCGGGCACGGTGTATGCGCGGGAATACTGGCCCGACCGGGCGCACCCGCGGTCCGCCGGCACCGGCCGCGGCTGGTGGACGCTGCTGCTGGCGAGCATCGCCGCGGTGCTGGTCACCTCGAACGGGCTGCATTTTCTCCTCGGCTGGGAACTGTTCACGCTCAGCGCGTATTTCCTGATCACGCTCGACCGGCCGCGGAGCGAGGTGCGGGCCGCAGGCTGGCTGTATCTCGGCGCCTCGCACGTGGCGGTGCTGGCCCTGTTCGCGTATTTCGCGCTGCTGGCGGCGCGCACCGGCAGCTGGGACCTCGGGCCGCTGCGCGACCGGGCGGACCTCGCGCCGCTGTTCTGGCTGGCGCTGGTCGGTTTCGGCCTCAAGGCCGGCGTGTTTCCGCTCCATGTGTGGCTGCCCTCCGCGCACGCCAACGCGCCCAGCCATGTCTCGGCGATGCTGTCGGGCGTGACGCTCAAGATCGGCATCTACGGGCTCGTGCGCTTCAGCGGCTGGCTGCCGTTGCCGGCGGGCGCGGGCTGGGTGGTGGCGGCGCTGGGCGTCGCGAGCGCCGTGCTGGGCGTGGCGTTCGCGCTCGGCCAGCACGACCTCAAGCGCCTGCTGGCCTATCACAGCGTGGAGAACATCGGCATCATTCTCATCGGGCTCGGCTTCGCCTTCGTCGCGCTCGAGCAGGGCGACACGACCTGGGGCCGGCTGGCCTTCGCCGGCGGGTTGCTGCACGTGTGGAATCACGGCTTGTTCAAGGCGCTGCTGTTCTTCGGGGCCGGCTCCGTGCTGCACCGCACCGGCACCCGCGAGATGAGCCGGCTCGGCGGCCTGTGGCGGACGATGCCCTGGACGGCCGGCCTGTTCGCGCTCGGGGCCGCGGCGATTTCCGGGCTGCCCCCGTTGAACGGGTTTGTCAGCGAATGGCTCGTCTTCCTCGGTCTGTTCGACGCCACGATCGCGCACGGGCCCACGGCCTGGGCGGCCATCCCGGCGGCGATTTTGCTCGGCGTGACCGGGGCGCTGGCGCTGGCCTGCTTCGTCAAGGTCTGCGGCGTCGTTTTCCTCGGCGCGCCGCGGTCGCCGGCCGCGGCGCGCGCGCACGAGTCCGGGCCGGCGATGCGCGGCTCCATGCTCCTGCTGGCCGGCGGCTGCGTGGCCATCGGGCTCGCGCCGGTGTTCTTCTGGCCGGCGGTCGCCCGGGCCCTCGGGGCCTGGCGGCCGGGCTGGGCCGGCGCGGTGCCGCCGGCCCCGCT
>JAQSDJ010000084.1:11442-43770 GCA_029945855.1 Lacunisphaera sp. | reverse complement strand
GGCGCCCTCCGACACGCGCGCCGGCCCCACCCCCGCCGGGGCCGGCGGCACCGGTGCGGTCAATTACAAGCCGGTCTCCGGCGCCGCCGTCAACCTGAAGTCCTCCGGCGGCGTCTGGCGCGACCACAAGTATGGCTCCGCCACCGAGAGCACGAGCACGGTGAACCAGTTCAAGACCTTCGCCACCTCCACCTACGGCGGCAACGTCCGCACCAGCGCCCACGGCGTCTCCAAGCTCGAGCTTCCCGGCATCGGTTCCTACAATGAAACCAATCTGGCCTCGACCCCGGAGGACGACCGCAGCAACGGTCGCCAGATGATCGAGCCGCGCAACCCCCGGAAATGGCTGTTCAACTCCACGACCACCGCTTGGGAGTGGATGGACACCACCGACGACGCCGCCACCAAGGAACTCAAGATGTCCCGCAAATGCGGCCTCTACATCGCCGTCAATCCCGATAATACCGCCCGCCTCGGCCGGCTGCCGGACGGCACCACCGTGCCGATCCTGCCCCGCTCCTACCGGGCTTGGTTGAACATCGTGAATAGCGATTCCACGCACACCCTGCGCGAGGTGGTTCTGCCCGGCCAGCCCACTTACGGCTACAACAATGGCGGCACGGCGGGCACCACGGCGGCCCAGATGGCCGATGACTTCATGTATGACAACGTGCTGCCCAACCGTTACCTGTCCGGAACCATTGTCGGCTCCGGCACGGCGGTCGGTTCCAACCAGGTCCTGCGCACCGTCCAGCACGGTTACAATCTGGCCACCGGCTACGTGATCAACAACGCCGCCGGCTACGCGATCGGGGCCACGGACCTCGCGGTGGACACAGGCACCGGCATTATCCAGACGGGCGAAGTCCTGACCATCGGCGCCTACCGCTACCTGGTCGTCGGCGATCTCTCCGGCGGCATCGTCAAGATCGGGGCCCCCGGTCTGGCCGCCGCGGTCGCGGACAACGCCGCGATTACGGTTGGTCCCTCCTTCCGCGGCACCGCCACAACATTCGTGACCAACGGTGCCGTTGCGCAGTTTGCCACGGCCCTGAATCTCGATGGCGACACCAAGACCATCATCCCGGGCAACACCATCTACATCAATCCCCAGCGCTATCTGGTCACCCGCGCACCTGTCGCGGCGCCGGCCAACGTCACGACGAATTATCCGATCGGCATCTCCTCCCCGGGTATTCGCACCGCCGTCGGCGTCTCCGACGGCTTTTCGGTCACGATCGACGCCACCACCGGTGCGCTGGGCACCGGCAAGGAGTATTTCACGAACAACGCCACCGATTATGCCGTCGGGACCCAGCAGATCGTGATCGATACCGGTGTCGGCACCATCCACGCCGGCAACTTCCTCAACATTGGCGGGACGCGCTACATGGCCGCCTCCTCGCTCAACGGCGGCGTCATCACCATCGTCCCCGGGATCTCGGGCAGTCCCGTGACCGACAACACCTTGGTCACCGTCGATCCCCTGCCCTACACCGGCTACACGGCCGTCGGCGGCTCGGGCAACCTTTTCCCTGCGGATACTGCCACGCAACCCTACCCGGCCGAGGCCTACTTCTTCGACCTGCGCCGCGCCGACGGCAATGTCGGCTACAATTCCAACATCGCCGGCGGTTCCGCCCGCAGCACCAACAATTACCGGCCCCGCGCCCTGGTGAAGATCGATTTAGACCTCGCCCGCCTGAAGATGATGGTGAACCGCGTCATGAGCACCCTTTCCACCCTCACCACCGACGGCATGTCCAGCACCGGCTACAATGTCGACTTGCCGACCGCCACCAACTGGACCAACTCGATCTACAACTCCGGCGGCACCGCGACATCCATCGCCCTGGGCACTGACGCCGATCTCGCCGCGGCCTTCACCTACAACATTTTCCCCGTCACCGGCACCGCCGCGACCCTCAACCGGCTGGATCCGTTCCAGCTCTACTACACGCCCGCCTATCTCACCCCCAGCACCCCCACGCTCATCCCGGCCGACCCCAGCAACCTGGCCGTGCCGGCGAGCGACTTGGGTTCCGCCTGGTATGACGGTATCGCCATCTTCGTCCAATCGGTCGAAGCGGAGCGTCGCGCCCAGACGATCGCCACCAACATCAACGACCGCATCGACTCTGGCGTCCGCCTGATCAACGGCCGCGGTCCGCTCGTCTCGCTCAGCACCACTGCCAAGACAGGCTTTACCTTTGCCACCAACGATGCGGCCTATCTCGTGGGCCATTTCAACGCCGACGGCACGGTCAACAGCACCACGACCTCCACCACGGCCATCGGCGGCTACAGCGCCCGGTTCCCCGACTCGGCCAACGAAAAACTGGCCTCCGTGATGGCCGATGCCATCACGCTGCTGTCCCAGCCGGTCTTCAGCACGGCCAGCACTCCCTACTACCAGACCAACGGCTGGAACGACGCCTTGAGCGCTTTCCGCGTTACGAATGCCGCCTGGGTGGCCACCTGGGACACGGCCGCCCCCAGCAATAGCAACCAATTCGAAGGTCTCGGCAGCGCCACCGCCATCAGACCCGGCGCTTTGCCCACCAGCAGCACCCCCGGCCCGACGGGCTCGACCTGGCAGACCAAGCTGCCGACGGTCAATACCGAGTTCTCCACCGCCGTGCTGATGGGCATGATCCCGAGCAATCACAATGCCACCAACCTGACCGACCGACCGCCGATGAGCGCCGCCAACGCCCAATACAGCGGTGGCGCCCACAACTTCCCCCGCCTGATTGAGGACTGGCACAATGACATGGGCAGCGGCACCAATTCCGGTCTCTACATCCGCGGCTCCATGGTCGCCCTCTTCGAGAGTCGCGTGGCGATGGAACCTTGGAACATCCGCTGCTATGCGGCGCCTGACCGCTACTGGGGCCTGCACGAGGGCTTCCGCACCGCCAACCACGACGTCCCGCTCGAGCCGCTCGTGATCGGCGCCGACCGCCTGGGTTTCCGTGAATTGTCCGCAACCGACTACGCCACCCGCAAGACCTACCTCGAAGCACTGACCACCATACCTTGAGCCGGCCGCGGACTTAGGACTGCCGCCGCAGCCACTCCGCCAGAATCAGCCACGCGCGTCCGCGGTGGCTGATTTTGTTTTTCTCCGCCTCCGGGAGCTCGGCATAGGTGCACGCAAACCCGTCCGGGATGAAGAGCGGATCGTAGCCGAAGCCAAAGCCGCCCCGCGGCTCATGCCGCAGCACACCCGTGCAGCGCCCCTCGCAGACCTGCTCGATTCCGCCCGGTCCGCGCAGCACCAGGCAGCACACAAAGGCCGCCCCGCGTTGCCCCTCCGGCACGTCACGCATCACCTCGGCGAGTTTCCGCAAATTGGCCGCGCTGTCATGCTGCGGCCCGGCGAAATACGCCGACTCCACCCCCGGCAGGCCGCCGAGCGCATCGACGCACACGCCGCTGTCATCGGCCAACACCCATGCGTCCGCCGGCAGCAGCGCCTGCAAGGCCATCGCCTTCTTCCGGGCATTCCCGGGAAACGTGCCCGTGTCCTCGACCACTGCGGGCATGCCCGCAGTCGGCAGGATCTCCCAGGGCGAGCCCGACGCCTCAGCCAGCCGCTGAAACTCAGCCGCCTTGTGCGAATTCCCGCTGGCGAGATGGATGAGGCGAATACTCACTCTAAATTCCTGGCGAAACCGGAAGGCGGAGGAGTTTGTCCCACGAATCACACGAATACGCTGCCGCAGCCGGCAGCGTGTCACGAATCCCGGAAATGGCATTTGGATCCATTCGTGATGATTCGTGCGATTCGTGGGGGAAAACCGGGATGGCTCAGTTCACCAATCGCTTCCACTCCAATTTGGGATGGGCTCCAAAATTCACCAGCAACCCAACGCGAAGCCGGGTGGCCTTGAGGTAGTTGATAAGCTGAGCCTCGTCGCGGGGCAGAAGCCGCTCCTCCGCTTTGAGTTCCACTACGATTTGCCCGATCACGATCAAGTCGGCGATGTAGTCCTTCTTGAGCGGACGGCCTTTGTAGAAAATCTGCAAACGCTTCTGGGCCTCGTAAGCAATCCCTTGGTCGGTCAGTTCCAGTTCGAACGCCTCTTGGTAGACCGGTTCGAGAAACCCGCAGCCGAGGTCGTTGTAAACTTCAAACGCGCACCCGATCACGCGGTAAACTTCATCCTTCAACAATAGTTCAGTCATAAAGAAGTCGGAGGAGATACCCACGAATCACACAAATACGCTGCCGCAGCCGGCAGCGTGTCACGAATCCCGGAAATGGCATTTGGATCCATTCGTGATGATTCGTGCGATTCGTGGGGGGAAACCGGGATGGCTCGGCTCACTCGCCATACAGCTTCCGGTTGAACGTCGCCTCATCCACGTTGATCTTCGCCGGATACTTCACAAAGCCGCGCATCAACGAGTCGTCGCCATGGATCTCGTGCCGCACCTGCTCCAGGCGGATGGCCTCCCCCAGCGTCTCCGTGCGCAGGCCGCGCAAAATGCTCTTCCCCTTGTCGTCGGCAAACAGGACCGGGGCATGATAGGTGAAAAGATAATCCAGTTCGCGCGCCTGCAGCAGCTCGCTGAGCAACTGCGCCCCGCCCTCGAAGAAAACGCCCGTGATGCCTTCCACGGCACAGCGCTTGCGGAAATCCTGGAAATTCACCTTGGGCGACTGCGCCGGCAGCACCCATGTCTTCACCCCCAGGGCATTGAGCTTGCGCACGTAGCCGAGGCCGCCATGCGGGGTCGTCACGACGATGGTGCGCTCGTGGAACTCGTCCGTGTAGACGCTTGGCAGCGCCTTGTCCGTCACCGTGCGCAGCAGGCCGTCGAACACAAACCGCCACGGGCACCATTCGCCGCCGGCACTGCGCGCGGTCAGCCGCGGATTGTCGGCCCGGACGGTGCCGGCGCCGACGGCGATGGCCGGGAACAGCCGCCGCCAGCGATGACCGTCAGCCCGGGACTTTTCGCCGGTGATCCATTTGGAATCGCCGGTCCGGGTCGCGACCTTGCCGTCGAGCGTCACGCCGGACTTCGCGGCGAACAGCGGCCCGCCCTTCGCGATCCAGTGGTTGAAGATCAGGTTCAGGTCGGTGCAGTCGGCGGCCAGCACGCCCGTCTCCACCTCGACGCCCCCCGCGCGCAGCACGTCGAAACCCTTGCCGGCGTGCGCCGGATTCGGGTCGGTCGTCCCGACCACGACCCGCGTGATACCCGCATCCACGATGGCATCGGTGCAAGGCGGCGTCCGCCCGTGCGTGCAACAGGGCTCGAGCGTCACGTAGAGCATCGCGCCGGGCTTGGGCTTCCGCCCGAGCGCCGCCAGCGCGTTGACCTCCGCATGCGCCTCGCCGGCCTTGGCGTGATAGCCCTCCGCGACCACCTCGCCGTCCTCGACGATGAGGGCGCCGACCAGCGGATTCGGGTGGGTCTCGCCCCACCCGCGCCGCGCGACCTCGAGGGCGCGCCGCATGAATGGCTCGTGCCCGCTCATGCCGGAATTGCCGCCACGTAGGGATTGCCGGCCTTCTCGGCGCCGACGGTGGTGCGCTCGCCGTGGCCGGGGAAAACCACCGTCTCGTCCGGGAGCGTGTAGATTTGTTCGCGGATGGAGCGTGCCAGCAGGTTGAAACTGCCGCCCGGCAGGTCCCACCGGCCCACGCCGGCATTGAACAGCGCGTCACCGACAAAAGCAGCGTGGGTGTCGGCCTGGTAAAACAGGACGTTGCCGGGGCAGTGGCCCGGCACGTGCCGCACCTCAAAAAAACGCCCCAGCGCCTTGAAGCGGTCGCCCTGCGCCACCCAGGTGTCGATCTTCACGGGCTCGAGGCCCATCTCCCGCCCCATCCGCTCCTCCATGATCTCCGGCGTCTCGAACAGCACCCGGTCGTCGCTGTGTCCACGCACCAGCGCCTGGGTCTCCCGCACGACCTTGGCGGCATCCTGCGTGTGGTCCCAATGCCCGTGGGTCAGCCAGAGTTCCTTGAGCTGGCAGCCTTCCTTGGCGAGCAGCGGCGAGATTTTCGCCCAGATGCCGCCGGGGGCGTCCACCAGCACGGCCTCGCCCAAGGCGGCATCGGTCAGCAGGTAACCGATGGTCTGGATCGGGCCGGACGGCAGGACATGGATTTTCACGCGTCCACTAGATGCCCCCGGGCGCCCCGCCCGCAAATGCAAATTAGCCGTGGGGCGGCGGCCGGTCCGGCTGCCCGGGCCGGGTTGGCGCCGGAAGCAGGTGGTGCAGCTGCTTGAGCAGCCGCTCGGGGCTGAAGGGCTTCGTCAAAATTTCCGGGATCTCCAGCTCAGCCAGCTCGGCCTGCTTCACATCGTGGCCCAGCCCGCTGATCACGACGGCCCGCATGTCGGGCTCCAGCACCCGCAGCGCCCGGATGAGGGCCAATCCGTCCATGCCGGGCATCTGGATGTCGGTCAGGACCAGCCGCACCTCACCCTGATGCTCGACAAACAGTCGCAGGGCCTCCTCGCCATCGGCGGCCGCGAGCACGCGGTAGCCCCATTTCTCGAGCAACCGGCCGACAGACTCGCGGATCGACGGCTCGTCATCCACGAGGAGGATCAACTCCTGCTGCCCATCATGGGGCAGGTTCGGCAACTCATCCTGGCTGCTGGCCACCTGGGTGTCGACGGCGGGCAGGTAAAGCTCAAACGCCGTGCCCTCGCCGGGCTGGCTGAAGATCTTCACCACGCCTTCATGGCTCCGCACGATCCTCTGCACGGTGGACAACCCCAGTCCCGTGCCCTTGCCGACACCCTTCGTGGTGAAGAAAGGATCGAATATCCGTGACATGATATCCGGGGGAATCCCGTGGCCGGTGTCCTTGATGCTGATCCAGAGGCAAGGTCCCGGCCGCAGGGCCGCATCGATGGGTGCCGTCGCGGTCACCTGCGTGTTGGCCGCCTCGACGGTCAGGGTGCCGCCGTCCGGCATGGCGTCCCGCGCATTGACGCACAGGTTCATGAGCACCTGGTGTAATTGCGTGGGATCGGCGTTGACCGTCCAGAGATCCAGCGGGATGAGTTCCTCAATGGTGATGTTGCGCGGGAAGGTCTCGCGCATGATCTCCATCATTTCCTTCAGCAGATGACGCATCTGCACCATGACCCGGGCGCCGGCCGCCCCACCGTGGGTGAAGCTGAGGAGCTGGCGGATGAGATTGGCGCCACGTTTGGCCCCGTTCTCGACCAGCTCCAGCAGCTTGTGGTCCCGCGGAGTCGTGAAACTGGCCTTCAGCAGGCCCGCCACCATGAGCGAAGGCGCCAGGATGTTGTTCAGGTCGTGGGCAATGCCGCTGGCCAGCACCCCGATGGCCTCCATGCGCTGGGCGTGGAGGAATTGCTCCTCCAGCTTCTTCCGCTCGGTGATGTCCTCCGCCACCCCGGTGATGCGGTAGACCTCGCCCGCGGCATTCCGCACGGGAAAGGCCCGGTCACGGATCCACCGGATGCTGCCGTCCGGCCGTAAAATCCGGTATTCCTCGTCATAGGTGCCCAGCACCTGCTTCGTGCGGGCCGAGGATAGGATGCGCTCCCGGTCCTCGGGATGGATGCTTTCCAGCCAGGAAAGCGACGAGGCATACAGACCCTCGCGCGTCCGGCCCCAGATCTTTTCGTAACCCGGGCTGATGTAGAGCATCTGACGCTTGGCCGTGTCCGTCATCCAGAAAACCTCCTGGATGCTCTCGACCACCTGCCGGAAGCGTTCCTCGCTCTCGCGCAACGCCGCTTCCGCGCGCTTCCGCTCGGTGATGTCCTGACAGGTCCCGACGGCCCGGACCGGCCTGCCGTCGTCGTCCCGGAAGATCCGCCACCTTTCCTCGACCATCCGGGTGCGGCCGCTCCGGAGCCGGATGCGGTGCTCGATCATGCAGGCCTCGTCACCGAGCAGCGAGGCTTGCAGGGCCCGGTCCACGGCCGCCCGGTCGTCCGGATGCACCAGCTGCAGAAACGCCTCGTGGGAGACCTGAAAGGTGCGCGGATCGGTATCGAAGATGAGATGGGTCTGCTCGGACCAGGTGACTGTCAGCGAGGCCAGATCAGTGTCCCAGCTCCCCACGTTGCCGACCGCCTGCGCGGCCAGCAGGCGCGCCACCAGCTGGCGTTGTTCCGATTCGCCCCTGCGCAAGGCGGCCTCCGTCTGCTGCCGGCTGGTGATGTCGCGCGACACCGCCACGATGTAATCCTTGCCGAGCCGCACCCATCGGGCGGTGACTTCGACCGGAAACTCCGAGCCGTCCTTGCGCCGGTGCATGGACTCCCTCCGCCAGGAGACGGTCCGGCGGACCTCTTCGGCCACCTGCGGCCAACCCCGGACGCGGACCTCCGGATTGATGTCGGCCACGCGCAGGGCCAGGTGTTCCTCCCGCGTGTAGCCCAGCGCGAGACAGCAATTGGCGCTGACATCCAGGAACCGGCCCGTTGACACGTCGATAATCTCGAAGGCGTCGCCGGACTGGTCGACAAGGGCACGGAAAAGCCGCAGCGCGGCGTCCTTTTCCCGCTGCTCGTGGCGCAGGCGCGCAGTTTCCAGCGCGTGGCACACCGCCGGCCCCAGCCGAAGCAGCCGGTCCTTCAGGAAATAATCAGTGGCACCCTGCCGCATCGCCTGGACGGCGGTTTCCTCGCCGATCGTGCCGGAGACGACTATGAAAGGTATCTCGAGACCACGCTCGTTTAGCAGTTGCAGGGCCCGGGGGCCGGAAAATTCCGGCATCCGGTAGTCGGACAGGATCAGGTCCGGCGGTGTCTCCAGCGCAGCGAGGAAGCCCGGTTCTGTGTCCACCCGCCGCCAGTCAAACGCCAGGCCGGCGGTGCGCAGCTCCCGTAGCACCAGCTCGGCGTCGTCTTCACTGTCCTCGACCAGCAGCAGGTGCAGTTTCCTCGCCATGGAGATCAGCCCACCTTGGGCGGTTGGTTGAGCAGCAGCCAGTAGAGCCCGAGGCTACGCACGGAATCCGCAAAGTTTTCGAAATTCACTGGTTTGACGATGTAACTGTTCACCCCGAGCTGGTAACTCTCGACCACGTCACTCTGCTCCTTCGATGAGGTCATCACCACGACCGGAATGACCTTGGTGCGCGGATCGCCCTTGACGCGGCGCAGCACTTCCAGCCCGTCGACCTTGGGCAATTTCAAATCGAGCATGATCACCCTGGGGCCGTCGGAGATCTTGCGGCCGCCATGCGGGCCCGTGCAGAAAATGAACTCCAGTGCCTCCGCCCCGTCCCGGGCAACCTGGATGCGGTTTGCCAAATTGGCCTTGCGCAGGGCGCGCAGCGCCAACTCGAGGTCCTGCGGATTGTCTTCAACGAGCAGCAGTTCGACGGCGTGTGATTCGTTCATAGGCTGGGTGCTCCTTCGAGAGTGAAATGAAAGGTGGCGCCCCGGTCCACGGCCGCCTCAGCCCAGATCCGTCCACCGTGCCGTTGAACAATGCGTTGCACGATGGCCAGGCCGACGCCGGTGCCCTCGTAATCCTCAGTCCGGTGCAGGCGTTGGAATACTCCAAACAACTTGCCCGCATATCGCATGTCGAAGCCGGTGCCGTTGTCGCGGACAAAGTAGGTGTCGACACCGCTCTCACGGTGGCAACCGATCTCGACGATTGCTGATTCCCGCTTGCGTGAGTATTTCAGTGCGTTCTCGAGCAGGTTAAGGAAGACCTGCTTCAACAGGGCCGGGTCGCCGATGCAAGCTGGCAGCTCCCCGACCTTGCAATCCACCCGCCGATTTAGTTGCTGCGGCTTCAAATCCTCCAGGCAGTCGCGCACCAGTTGGCGCGCGTCAACCGGCCGTTTGCTCAGCTCCTGTCGACCCAGCCGCGAGAAGGTCAGCAGGTCGTCAATCAGCGCACCCATGCGTTGGGAACTATGCCGGATGATTTGCAGCTGGCGCCGGCCTTCCTCTGGCAACAACCCTCCAAAGTCTTCGATCACGGCCTGGGAAAAACCGTCCATCGCCCGCAGGGGCGCGCGCAGGTCGTGCGATACGGAAAAGCAAAATGCTTCCAGCTCCTTGTTCACCGCCATGAGCTGCGCGGTTCGCTCGGCCACCCGCTGTTCCAGTTCGGTGTTCAGTTTTTGAATTTCCTCCTCCGCGCGCTTCCGCTTGCCGATGTCGCGGGCGATTTTCGAGGCGCCGATGATCTGGCCACCGGCGGCCATGATGGGGGAAATGGTGACCGAGACATCCACCCGTTCACCATCCTTGCGCACCCGCACCGTTTCAAAATGCCGCACGCTTTCCCCGCGCCCGATCCGCGCCAGGATCTCGGCTTCCTCCTCCACCCGCTCCGGCGGGAAAATCATCAACATCGACCGGCCGATCGCCTCGGCGGCGGGATAGCCGAACATCCTGACCGCCCCGGGATTCCACGTGGTGATGACTCCTTCCAAGGTCTTGCCGATGATGGCGTCATCCGAGGAGGTGACGATGGCGGCCAGGCGCAACTGCTCCATTTCCGCGTGTTTGCGCTCGGTGATGTCGGCGCGGATGGCGACGTATTGGCGGGGCCTGCCCTGCTCGTCGAGGAACGGCACCAGCGTTGTGTCCACCCAGTAGAACGAACCGTCCTTGGCCCGGTTCTTGATCTCCCCGTGCCACACCCGGCCGCTACCGATGGTCGCCCACAACTCGCGGATGAACTCCTTCGGGTGATAACCGGAGTTGATGATCCGGTGGTCCTGCCCGAGCAGTTCCTCCCGCGCATACTTCGAGATCGCGCAGAACTTGTCGTTCACGTAGGTGATCTTTCCTCGCGGGTCAGTGATCGCCACGATGGCGTGCTCGTCCAGCGCTGCCTTCAGGTCGTCCACTTCCTTGGTGGAGGCCTTGAGCTGCTCCTCGGCCTTCTTGCGCTCGGTGATGTCGGCGCGGATGGCGACGTATTGGCGGGGCTTGCCCTGCTCGTCGAGGAACGGCACCAGCGTCGTGTCCACCCAGTAGAACGAGCCGTCCTTGGCCCGGTTCTTGATTTCCCCGTGCCAGACTTTCCCGCGCCCGATGGTGGCCCACAGGTTGCGGATGAATTCCTTCGGGTGATGGCCGGAGTTGATGATCCGGTGGTCCCGCCCGAGCAGTTCCTCCCGCGCATACTTCGAGATCGCGCAGAATTTGTCGTTCACATAGGTGATTTTCCCCTGCGGGTCGGTGATCGCCACGATGGCGTGCTCGTCCAGCGCCGCCTTCAGGTCGCCCAGCTCCTTGAGGGAGTCCCGGAGTTGTTCTTCAGTCCTCAAGGCAGGCCATGCCGGGACGGCGGGCGAGCTCCCTTTCCGGCCTGGTCTGGGGACGGGCGGGAGTGCCGCCGGGCCCGCCGTGATGGAGCTATGCGGTTTCATGGGTGGTGGCTTCAAGTTCTGGTGGCGGCGGGCCCGACCAGGGCCCATTGCAGATCCAGGGCGGGAGTCGTCTTGCTGAAATTCTCAAACCCCAGCGGCTTGATGATGTAGTTCTCCGCGCCCAGACGGCTGCACTCGAGGATGAGTTCATCCTGCAGCGCTACGGTGAGCACCACCACCGGGATGTTTCGCGTCAGCTCACTGGACTTGATGGCGCGCAGGACCTCGACGCCCGAGACCTTGGGCAGATTGAGATCAAGCAGCACCAACTGGGGCAGCGTCGGCTGCCGTTTCTGGTAGCGGCCCGTCCGGAAAAGAAAGTCCAAGGCGGCCTGCCCGTCGGTCACGAGCTTGATCGGGTTGGCAAATTTGGCCCGTCGAAAGGCGCGCAGTGCAAGGGCGGCATCCTCGGCGTTGTCCTCCACCAACAGGATTTCCCCCCCATTGACATTCCGGACTTCCGCTCCCTTGACCGCGACTTCGGTAAGGTGCAGGAGGTCGGTCACGGATACCTCCAGCGCCCGCGCCAGGTTGGCGATGCTCTGCAAGGTCACGTTCCTGCCCCCGCGCTCGATATCCGCCAGATAACTTCGGTGAATGTTGGCCCGCCAAGCCAGCTCCTCCTGCGTCACCCCCAAGCGCAAGCGATGTGCCTTTATGGTCACCCCCATCCTGTATTGCAGGTCGGGGGTCTCTTTTTGAGGAACTATATTTCCCATTGGCACTTGGATAGAATGTAACAGCCCGTTCAATAGACTATGAGTGACAATAAACGACCGACGCCGCGCAGGCCGGAGCAATGTGGACTCGCGGGAGCGGCTGATTTGTCTGCCTTTCGGCGTCCGCCCCCATACCGAGCCGCCTCAAGGCGAACGCATCGCTTGGAGGCACAAGTCGCCCGAGCGCGACGTTGGATGGGTCGCGAAAAAGGAGGCGAATTTGGGAGCGTGGATCCCATGACTGGCAAGTCAGTCGCTTCGGCTGCGAATTGGCTTCGACAGAAGCGTCGTTCTAGGTGGTCGCATTCGCAAATTTGTTTCCCGATCAGTTTGTAACTGGCCGGCATTCCCGCGCAATCCGGCCGGTGTCCTTTGACGGTAAAATAATACTTCCCCCCTTGCTTGGGGCGTTGTTAGCTGGCCCTTTACGAATTCCAGACTCAACTACTGGCATTCCTCCTCAATGACCTCCGCCCAAATCCGCCAGTCGTTCCTCGATTTCTTCGCCTCGAAGCAGCACACCGTCGTGCCGTCGTCCTCGCTCATGCCGACGGCCCCCAACCTGCTGTTCACGAACGCCGGCATGAACCAGTTCGTGCCCTATTTCCTCGGCGACCAGCCTGCCCCGTGGAAACGCGTCGCCGACACCCAGAAATGCATCCGCGCCGGCGGCAAGCACAACGACCTCGAGGACGTCGGCTTCGACACCTATCACCACACGATGTTCGAGATGCTGGGCAACTGGTCCTTCGGCGATTATTTCAAAACAGAGACGCTTACCTGGGGTTGGGAACTGCTCACCAAGGTCTGGGGCATCCCGCCGAAGCGATTGTTCGCGACCGTCTACTCGCCCGATAAAAGCAAAGGTGACCCGTCCGACTTCGACCAGGAGGCCTACGATATCTGGGCCAAGATTTTCAAGGACGCCGGCCTCGACCCCGCCCTCCACATCGTCAACGGCAACAAGAAGGATAATTTCTGGATGATGGGCGACACCGGCCCCTGCGGCCCGTGCTCGGAGATTCATTTCAACCTCCTCCCCTCCGACGACGAGGCCGCCGGACGCAAACTCGTGAACAGTTCGGCGCCGCGCTGCATCGAGATCTGGAACCACGTGTTTATCCAGTTCAACGCAAACGCCGACGGCACCGTCGCCCCGCTCGCCGCCAAACATATCGACACCGGCATGGGTTTCGAGCGCGTCGCCGGCATCCACGCCACGACGAAGGGATTCAAGGATTTCTCCGCCGAGCCCTCGAACTACAACGCCGACGTTTTTAAACCGACTTTTGACAAGATCGCCGCCCTCTCCGGCAAAAGCTACACCGGCACCGTCCCGACCGAGCGCACCGGCCTGACCGAGCAGCAGACGATCGACATCACCTTCCGTGTCCTCGCCGACCACGCCCGCTGCGTCTCCTGCGCCATCGCCGACGGTATCTTGCCCGGCAACGCCGACCGCAACTACGTCATCCGCCGCATCCTCCGCCGCGGCATCATGTATGGTCAGAAAAACCTCGGCCTGCAGACCGGCTTCTTCGAACAACTCGTCGCGCCGGTGATTGAGTCTCTCGGTGGCGTCTTCCCCGAGCTCCACACCCAGCGCACGATGATCGAGCGCGCAATCCGGGCGGAAGAAGAGTCGTTTGGCAGGACACTGGCGCGCGGCCTAGCTCGTCTCAATGCGTCCTTCGTAAGCACAGCAGAAGATGGCGGCCACAGCGCTGCCCAACTTCAGGGGAAATGGCATCCGTATTCCGGGAATAAGGTTTCTGGCTTACTGGCTTTTGAACTCTACGATACTTACGGCTTTCCACTCGATATGACCCAACTGCTCGCCACCGAGCGTGGTGCGGAAGTTGATGTGAAGTATTTCGAGCAATTGATGGAAGAGCAGCGCGAACGCGGCCGTGCGGCTCGCAAGACCGATGTCATCGTCGCTTCCACCGAGGGCGAAACCGTCGCCGAGGCGACCAAGTTTGTCGGCTACGAGATCGATTCGACCCACGCCACGCACGCGAAGCTCATCGACATCGTCAAAACCGAGAAGGACACCTATCTCGTGTTCGACCAGACTCCCTTCTACGCCGAGATGGGCGGCCAGGTCGGCGACTCCGGCCATGCGCTCATCAACGGCGCCAAGGTCGACCTCGTCGATTGCATCAAGGACAAGTCCGGCCGCCATCTGCACAAGATCGGCTCGTCCGGAGGACTCGCCCTACCCGTTCCCGGCGCTACCGCCATCCTGCATGTCGACCTCCACCGCCGCCGCGCGATCAACCGCCACCACTCGGCGGCGCACCTGATCCATTGGGCCCTGCGGAAGATGCTCGGCACGCATGTCCGCCAGTTCGGCACGCACAAGACGCCCGACCGGATGCGCTTCGACTTCACCCATTTCGAGGCGCTCACCGCCGCGCAGATCAAGGAGTGCGAGCAGCTCATCAATGAGAAGATTTTAGACAACTCCCGCGTCGTCTCCGCCGAGATTGAATACGCGAAGAAGCCCGAGGATGTCCTCGCTTTCTTCGGCGACAAATACGGCAAATACGTCCGCCTCGTCGACATCGGCGGCTTCTCCAAGGAACTCTGCGGCGGCACGCACGTCGCCACCACCGGCGAAATCGGCGTCATCAAGATCGTGGCCGAGATGGCCATCGCGGCCGGCACGCGCCGCATCGAGGCCGTCGCCGGCCAGGCCGCGCTCGATCACATCGCCGCCAAGGAAGCCGCCCTCGCCGCTGTTAGCGCCCGGCTCAACGCCGGCGTGGCGGATGTCGCCCAGAAATTCGACCTGGTTCTCACCCATCAGAAGGAACTCGAGAAAAAGCTGAAGGCCTTCGAGGCCAAGGCTTCCGCGGGCCTCGCTGACGAACTTTCCACCGCCGCCGTCGCCAGGGACGGACTCAAGTGGGTGTCCACGGTCGTCACGGCCGAGAACCAGGATGCCCTCCGTTCGCTCGGCAGCCAGGTGCTGCACAAGATCGGCGCCGGCGCCGTCGTCCAGCTCGGTGCGATCTTCGACGGCAAGGTCAGCCTGGTCGCCTACTGTTCGCCCGAGGCCATCAAGGCCGGCCAGGCCGCCGGAAAACTGATCCAGGGCCTGACCGCCAAGCTGGGCGGCAAGGGCGGCGGCAAACCCGACTACGCCCAGGGCGGCGGCGGCGACGCCGGCAAGCTGGCTGAAGTGCTCAAACTGTAGGGCGGCCTCGCCGCCGCCCGCGGGCGGCCACCAGGTCCTCCTACGGGAAGATGCCATATGGCAGTGCAATTAATGCCATATGGCAGGTTCTTATTGCGCCATGTCCGGAGACAGGTAGCATGCCGGCATGAAAACGAAGAAGGCCAAGGCCACCACCTACGAGCAGATCCACGACAACCATGCCACGGCGCAACGGGTCGAGGAAGGCCTGCCTGTGATGGAAGTCGTGCGGTTCGCCAAGGAGGCGGGCTTCACGAACGATGAGCTCGCCAAACTGATCAACATCCCCGCCCGCACCTACGCGCGGCGCGTCGCCGACAAGGCCCGGCTCAAGGTGGCCGAGGGAGAGCGCGCCATCCGGCTGATGCGCCTGTTCAATCGCGCCAAAGACGTCTTTGTCACGGACGAAAATACGCGAGGGTGGTTCAATGCCAAGATCCTGGCCTTGGGCTGGAAAACTCCGCTCGAGTATGCCCAGACCGAGCCCGGCGCCCGGGAGGTCGAGAACATTATCGGCCGCATCGAGCACGGCATCGTGATGTGAGCCCATGACCGTGTGGCGCCGCGTTCAGTGGCGAAGGCGCCAAGCAACACGGCGGACGCTGGTCCCCGTCCGGGCTGGCGGTGATCTATTGCGCGGAATCCCGCTCGCTCGCCTTGGTGGAAGTCCGGGCGGGCACCGACGACGTGGACCGGCTTTTCGGCGAGAAATGGGTTTTGGTGCCGGCGGACATCCCGGCGGATTGCATCGAAAAGCCCGCCCGGGTGCCCGATGACTGGCGGCAATTCCCCCACTCCACGGCCACCCAGGCTTTCGGCGCCGAATGGGTGCAGACCCGGCGCAGTGTCGCCTTGCGCGTGCCAAGCGTCGTCGTGCCGGGTGAGTTCAACTACCTGCTCAACCCGGCGCATCCGCAGTTCGCCCGGGTCAAGGTCGGCAAGCCCGAGCCCTTCTCCTTCGATCCGCGGCTGGCCTGAACCTCACTCGTCGCGCAGGGCGACGAGCGGATCGATCTTCGCCGCGCGCCGCGCCGGCAGGTAGCTCGCGAGCAGCGCCACCACGATCAGCCCGAGTGACACGACGGCGTAAACCATCGGGTCGATGGGCTTCACGCCGAAAAGCAAGGTGGTCATGTATCGGCTGAGCAGCACCGCGCCCGTCAGGCCGATCCCGACGCCCAGGCCGGCCTTCCACAGGCCCTGCCACAGGATCAGGCTGATGATCTGGCCGGCCGAGGCGCCGATGGCCATGCGCACGCCAATTTCCCGGGTGCGCTGGGCAACATCGTAGGCCAGCACGCCGTAGATACCCAGCGAGGAAAGGAACAGCGCCAGACCGGCGAAGGCCGCCAGCAGCAGCATCACCGCGCGCCGGTTGTCGAACGCCGAGCCGACCGCCTTCTCCAGGGCACCGGCCTCGTAGATGAATATCGTCGGGTCGAGCGCCTTCAGCTTCGCCCGCAGGGCCGGCACCAGTTCCTCCGCTGGCCGGCTCGTCCGCAGGAACAACGTCGCGCCGCCCGGCCGCGCTCCCTGGGGCACGACCTGGTAGATGAAGGGATTCCCGCTCTTTTCCTCCACGCCGTTGTGCGGGATGTCTTTCACCACGCCGATGATGGTCGGCCAGTCCTCGGGTTTTTCCGGGCGTGGGCCGAACGAGAACCGGCCGCCGAGCGCGGAACGCTTGGGGAAATACCGCTTGGCGAAGCTCTCATCCACGACATACACCCGGCGCTTGGGATCGCGGTCGGCCTCCTCGTAGAAGCGTCCTTCCAGCAGCTTCAGCCCGAGCGTCTCGGCATAACCAGGAGTCACCTGCACGCGGAAGGCCCCCGGCTGCGGGGAGCCCGGCGGCAGCGTATCCTCCTCCAAGGTGAAGGCATTGATCGGCAGGCCGCCTTGGAACGGCGTGGAAGCGGACAGCGCCAGGGAGGTGACGCCGGGCAGTTCCAGCAGGGCCTGCCGCAGGCGCTCCTGGAACTTGTCGGCCGCTTCCGCGGTGGCGCGGTGCGGCCGGGGGATGACGATGCGGGCGGTCACCACGCCCTTGGGATTGAAGCCGGGATCAACGCCGAGGGCCTTGGCAAAGCTGTGGACCAGCAGGCCCGCGCCGGTGAGGAGCATCAGGGCGACGGCCACCTGCACGACGACCAGCAGGCTGCTCAGGGCCCGCACGCCGCGGCCGGAGGAAGCGCTGCGGGAACTGCTCTGGATGATCTCCGCGAGGTTGGTGCGCAGGATGTGGAAAACCGGGACCAGGCCGATCAGCAGGCCGATCACCACCGTCAGGCCGATGGCAAAGCCGAGCACGCGCAGGTCCAGCGTCGCCGGCAGCGACTGCGGCAGCATTTTCGCCAGGTAGAAATTGCTCGTGCGCAGCGCGCCCCACGCCACCCCGAGCCCGAGCCCGGCGCCGAGCACGGTCAGCAGCAGGCTTTCCAGCATGAGCTGGCGGGCGATGGTGCCGCGGCCGGCCCCCAGCGCCGAACGGATGGCAAGCTCCGACTGGCGGGCGTTGGCGCGCACCAGGAGCAGGTTCGCCACGTTTACGCAGCCGATCAGCAGCACAAAGGCCACGCCACCCTGCAGCATGAGCAGGGTCGACCGCACCGGCTTGACGCGCTGCTCCTGCACGCCGCCGACGTTCATCGTCATGCCCGAGCGCTCGGCAAAGGCCTTCACCGGCGGCGGGGAGGCCTCGACATAGCGCTTCTCCAGGGTCTTGGCCTCGGCATCGGCCTGGCCGGCCATCGCGCCGGGCTTGAGGCGGCCGAACAACTGGAGACCGACGCCGTAGCGGCCCTGCGGATTCTCCTGCGCCGGCGGCCAGGACAACGGCACCACGTATTTGACCCGGGCATCCCAGGCCTCGAACACCCGGGGGGCCACGCCAATGATCTTGAAAGTCTCGCCGTTCAGCCGGACTTCCCGGCCGAGGACGCCGGGATCCTCGGCAAACTGCGTCCGCCAGAAGGACTGGGTCAGCACGACGACCTTGTCGGCGCCAGGCTTGTTCTGCTCCTTGCTGAAAAATTCCCCGAGCAGGGGCTGCACCCGCAGGATCGGGAATATTTCCGCCGTCGCCCGGGCCATGTCCAGGGAGATGGGCGACTCGTCGAGGCCGAACATCTGCTGCCCGAACGACCACAGCGCAATGGTCTCGTAGGACGAGGCGTTCTTGGAGTAATCGAGGTAGATGGGGACATTCGCCGGCATCTTGTCCAAGCCGGCCTTCGCCGCCGAGGTGTAGAGTTCGACGATCCGCTCCGGCTCATGAAACGGCAGCGGCTTCAGCATCAGCGAGTAGACCGTGGAAAAAATCGCCGTGGTGGCGCCGGTGCACAGCGCCAGGGTCAGCAGCGTGGTGGCGGTCATGCCCTTGCCCTTCCAGAGGAGGCGGCAGGCGTGGCGCAGATCGCCCCCGACACCGGAAAACAGGCCGGCCGAAGACGGGACAGGGGCAATGGGGAGGGACATCGTGAAGGAAAACCCGCGGGAGTGGCCGGAAGTTACACGGATGTTAGCCGGGAGGACAACCAGATTGCTCCCACAGCAACGTTGACCTGCGCGCGCCGGCGGATTCCGTAAAAGCATGCAGGTTTCCTCCGCTACCCAGTGTGTGCTGCTCGCCTTCAACGCGCACAACCAGCTGGCCGTGCGCCGGGCCGGCACGCAGACCGGTCACGCTTTCGTCGGGACCGACGAGGCCATGGCGATGACCCGGCTGCAGTCGTGCTTTCCGCTGCACACCCAGCCGGTCGAGTATTTCACCTGCGAGGCCAACGACTCGCGCTACCGGGTGTTCTTCGTCCAGGTGGAGGGCGCACCGGCCGACCCCGAGGTGGCGTTCCATTCCCTGGACCAGCTGGACGGCATGCCCGACAAACTCACCCCCGCGCTGGCGGCGGTGCTGGGGCAACTGGAACCCCACCTCATCGAGATTCCCTACCTGCACCTCGGGGAGAACGACTACATCTACAAGTTCCGCGTCGAGAAGCTCCGCAACAGGGACATCTACCAGCAGGACGAGGCCGCGCGCGGGCTCTACCAAAGCCGCCTGTGCGAGGCGATCAAGGCCCTGGCCCGCACCAACGAGCGCTCCGCCTCCAAGCCGGCCACCCTCGATTTTGGCGCGGTGCGCTACATCATCCCCAGCCATTTCGGTTTCTGCCTGGGCGTGAAAAACGCCATCGAGCGCGCCTACGAGACCCTGGCCGAGAATCCCGGCCGGCGTGTCTTCATGCTCAGCGAACTGATCCACAATCCGTTCGTGAACGAGGACCTGCTCCGCCGCGGCCTGCGCTTCCTGCAGACCGACAAGGGTCTCCCCTTCGGCACCGACGGCCGCATCGCTCCGGCCGGCGGACCCGACCCGCTGCTCTGGGATACGCTCACCAGCGACGACATCGTCATCATCCCGGCCTTCGGCGCCACCGACGAGGACAAGAAGCGGCTCGTCCGCAAGGGCATCCGGGTCGCCCAGTTCGACGCGACCTGCATGCTGGTGGAAAAAGTCTGGAAGGCGGCGCGCGCCTTCGGCCGCGAGGGCTACAGCATCATCATCCACGGCAAGAGCGAGCATGAGGAGACCAAGGCCACCTTTTCCAACACCCGCCGCCACGCCCCCTCGATCATCATCCGCAACCTGGAGGAGGCGAAGATGCTCGGCGACTTCATCGCCGTCCCCACCGAGGCGAAGCGCATGGCCCTGCTCACCCGCTTCGCCGGCCTGCACACGCCCGGCTTCGACCCGGCGCGCCACCTCGACCGCATCGCCGTCGTCAACCAGACGACGCTGCTGATGAACGAGACCGCGTCGATCATCGACTATTTCAAGTCGCTCTTCGTCGCGAAATACGGCGAACACGCCGGCCCCGACCACGTCGGCGGCGCCGGCAAGAAGGACACGCTGTGCTACGCCACCCAGGTCAACCAGGATGCGCTGCAACGGGCCCTGGCCGAACCCCTCGATGCGGCCTTCATCCTCGGCGGGAAGAACAGCTCGAACACCTACCAGCTCTACCGGCTGTGTCAGCAGAAGCTCGGCCCCCGCGCGTTCTTCATCCAGTCGGAGGCCAACATCAGCTCCCGCGACGAGATCACCCATTACGTGTTCCCCCCCGCCGGCCCCGGCAAGGGCGGCCACATGGAGGTGCACCCTCTCTGGCCGGGCGACGACACGCCGAAGCGCGTGCTGATCACCGGCGGCGCCTCCTGTCCCGACGGCCTGGTCCAGCAGGTCGTGACCCGCATCAATTCCTTCTTCCCGCCCCAGCGGCTGCGGACGATCGAAGCGGTGCTGGCGGACCTCGCGGCCAGCTGATCCTACTCTGTCAGCCCGTTTATTTCACACGCAGAATGATAACTGGCGCCAACCTGTTTACTGGAGCCGCAGCGACCTCGCTGCGGTTGGCGAGCGAACCACGGCGAGGTCGCCGTGGCTCCATGAAATATCCAGGTTAGTTTGGTCGGCTGGTGGGCGGGCACGTCCCTGTGCCCGCTTTGGGCGACAGTCGCACCTCGCGTGGTCCCTGCCGGCAGAGGGACCTGCCGGCCCACCCTCTTGGCATGCCCCCAACGCAGCCAAGTAATACCAGCAGGCAGCTTAGAAGCGGATGCTGACGCCGCCGCGGATACCGACCGAGTTGCCGAGGTCGATGCGGGCCGTGCGGCCGTTCAGGGTCTGGTCGTAGTCGCCCAGCTGCTGGGCCGTGAGACCGCCGAACAGGCCGGTGCGCTCGGTGGCCGCCCACTCCAGGTTGAAATCCGCGTAGTAGCCGCTGAGAAACTTGGCCGTCTTGTTCTGCTCGATGCTGTCATTCGTCGAGATCGCCGTGCTCTCCGTGTCCGGCACGGTGAAAGACTCATAGGCGGTATAGGTGCTGCCGGCGTAGGCCCCGGCCAGGCCGATGCTGGCGCTCAACCCCAGCCGCGAGGTCAGCTGCGCGCGCAGGCTGGGCCCGACGCGCACCAGCATGTAGGCGCCCTTGACCTGCCAGTTGCCGTTCACGGTGGCGCCGCCGACGACGGCGCTGGTGATGGACTGGACCGGCACGGTGCCGATCGGCACGGTGGTTTCCAGCCCGGACGTGACGGTGTCGCCTTCCGTGGTGACGTAATCGGCGTAGCTGTCGGCGCTGTAAGGGGCAGCGGGGGCGGTCAGCCCGTTCAGGGAATAATAATCCGTGGCCACCTTCAGGGTGGAGAGCACGGAACCGCTGGTCTTGTTGTTGAGATTGTTGAGCGAGACGCCGGCGATCACGCCCCATTCCGTCCGCTTGGTGATCTGGCCGAAAGCCCGGTTGAGCGTGAACTCCACGCCGCCGGTCGGGCCGGTTTCCTTCAACGCCGTGCCGCCGTCGCTCGCAGCGCTGTAGTTGCTCATGGCGATGCGGCCGTCGGCCGTGACCTGGTCGGCGGTGGCATAGGCCCAGTAACGGGAGACGCCCGGGGTGTAGCTCAGGTAGTCGGCCGTCTGCACCTGGCGGGTGGTGCCATCCTCGTTGGTCCGGGTGGAGAAGACGGCATAGCGGCCCCCGGGGGTCGACGATTGGCTGCCGTCCGTGTTCTTCTCGTCGGCCCGCTGGCTGTCGAAATCGACATAGCCGTTGGTGTAGGAGCGCGGGACGGCCCCGTCGCTGGCCGGGGCGACCGTGCCGCCCGGCACGATGCCGAGATTGCCATAACTGACGTTGCCGCCGGCGCTCAGCATGCGAAAGCCGATGGTGACGGTGTTCTTGGGCACATACCAGCGGCTCGGGTCCGCCATGATCGCGGCCAGACGCTCCTCTTCACTGGCGGCCACCTGCTGGGCGGCGAGCAGGCTGGGCAGGAGCAGGAGGGCGGTGGCGAGAAGGCTTTTGAGCGAACGCTGGGTCATGAAGGGGAAGGGCATAGGGTTGGCCAGCGCTCTTGGAAAGGCCAAACTGACGGAGGTTCCATCAGGCTTTTTCCATCGGTTCCTTCGGCTCCGGCTTGATGAGGCCGGCCCGAAGCATGCCTTTCTTCAGATCCTCCGCCTTCTGCTCGAGTTCCGTCTCCTTTTCCTGCTGGGCCTGCATTTTCTCGAATAGGGCGGCTTCGCTTTGCTCCAGGAATTCCTCGCGTTCCTTCAGGGCGGCGCGTTGCTCCTTCATGGAGGCCTCCTGCCGGTCCAGTTCCTCCTTCAGCCTGGCCAGGGCGGCCATTTCCTCGGGATTGACGGCCGCCGCGGTCTGCGGGGCCGGCTGTTTGCGCATGGCGTCGATGACTTTCTCGCGGGCCTGCAGCAGGGCCTCGGTCTCCGCGAGGGCGCGATCGCGCTCGACCAACTTGTTCTCGGCATCGGCCAGGGCCATCTCGCGCTCGCCGACCTTGGCCTCCAGCGCCCGGAGGGCCTTTTCCAATTCATCGACCTGCGAGCCGCTCAGGGTCGGCTTGCCACCCCAGGGCGGACGGGACTGCGAGATGATCGCACCGATGGACTTGCGGGCCTCGGCGGTGGCCTGGGTCGCTTCCTGGGCCCGCTGAAGCGGACTGAGGCGGCGCGGCAACACCAGCGGCTTGAGTCCACCAATGGGCTTGACCGGGGATTTCATGCCTCCCGGCGCGGGGAAGGCAGGGGGTGGCGCCGCCAGCGTCTTGGGGGGTGGGAAGCCCGCCCCGGGCCGCGGGAATGCGCCGGGCGTGTTGGGTGGACGATTTTCCACAGGAATGAGACGACGGATCAGCCCTTGCCGAACATGCGGGAGAAGAACCCGCCCTTCTTCACGGCGGAAGTCTGGGCCGCCGGCTTGACCGTGACCACATCCTTGAGCGCGGCACTCGCCAGACGGACCGCAATGGCCTCGCGGGCGGGGTCGTTGATCACGACAAAATAGCGTTCGTAGGTGCCGCCGTCGCCGAGCGTCTTGAGCAGCGCGGCTTTCTCGTCCTTGAACCACTCGAAGGCGGACGCGACGGTGGCGCGCATCATCGTCTCATGCTTCTCGACCTGATCCTTGGTGAGGGTCCTGGCCGCCGCCGCATCGGCGGCGTTGAGCCGGGCGCCGTAAGCCTTCGCGAGCCCGAGCTGTTCGGGGCGCGGCAGACCGGCGGGGATCAGGCCGATGGCCTCGGCCAGATGCAGACCGGTCGAGCCCTTGCGATAAGGCAGGAACTGGCCGATGCCCTCCTCGTCACCATGGGTCAGGGCGTTGAGCGCATTGCGGAAATCGCCGCCGAGCACGACCCGCGTGGCCATCTGCTGGCCGAGATTGGCGAACTCCCCGATGGTCTTGATCCCCTCGGAACTACAGACCACCCGCGTGCCTTCGCTAAAATTAGCCAGCAGCAGCGGGTAATCCTCGGGAATGCTGAGCCGGGCGAGGGTCTTGAGGATGGGATTGTCCTTGGCCGACGTCTTCTCGACCTCCGCCACCATGTCGCCAAACGGATCATCGAAGGCGAGCGTCTCCTTCAGGATACCCATCAGGTGATCGGCCCGTTCCGTCTTGCCGGCGATCTCGGGCATCATCAGCAGTTCATCGTAGGTGAAATCCATGTATTTGGACGGTTTCTCGTCCTCGCCGCTGTGCGGCCATTCCTGGGTGTCCAGGTTCTGGGCGAGGCTGACGAGCGAAGTGTCCGCCATGATCGAGTGGCGGAACTTTTTGCGGATCTCGTCCCATTCGGTGGAAGTAAACTTGGCCATGGTGTTGTTGCGGGAAAAGTGGGTCAGTGCGGGGCGTTCTCGATGATCTCGTTGGCGAGCATCAGATAGTCATTGGACACGCTGTCTTCGTCGTTCCCTTCCGTGCCGACCAGGAACACCGGCAACCCGAGGGTGACGGCGCGGCGCACGATCATCGCATCGCGGATCTGCGTCGTGCAGATCTTGGCGGTCGGGGCGCAGCCGCGCTTCTGGGTCTTGAATTGATTCAACCGGAGTTGCATGCGCATCTTCGGGACCTCGATGTCGGTGTTGGCCTTGATCGAGTTGAACACGATGCCGTAGATCAGCGCCGCCGGGCCCATCGCCGTGGTGCGGAAACTCGCCGACGCCTGCTGGAAGCGCAGCATCTTCTCCACCAGCAGCGTGAAGCCGATGAGGCTGAGGGCGTCGGGATTGGACGGCACGTAGATCTCACCCGCGCAATAGACGCCGTTCTGCGAGGCGCGCAGCACGTTGGGCGGACAGTCGAACAGGATGAAGTCGTAGTTGGACTCGATCTCCGCCAGCTGCTCCTGGAATATCGCGTAGGACGGGCGCTTCGGGTCCGGTTTGTATTCGCCCTCGAGATCAACCAGGTTGAAGGTCGTCGGCACCAGATCCAGCCCGGGCAGAAGTTTTTCCCCTTCCTTGCCCTCGACCACGTCCTTGATCACACAGTCCTTGAGGCGCGACGTGCCGGGATCGTAGATCGAATAGATCGAGCCGACGCCGGTTGAATTGATCTTGTTCCAACGCTCCAGCCGCATGAGCCAGATGCTGGCGTTGGACTGGGTGTCAAAATCGAGCAACAGCACGCGCATGCCGCGCCGAGCCAGGCTGGCCGCTGTATTTACGATTAGCGAGGTCTTGCCGACACCGCCCTTGTAGTTGAGGAAGGCTATCTTGCGGGCCATTAGTAGTAAATTAGTATCCGGCGGTCACCATGGCACAGGCCGCGTCGGGCGCCAGTTAAAAATCTTACGAAGTTTGGGATTTCCATGAGCTTCGCCCCCGTCTCTCCTTCCTCCGTGGACGAATCCAGCCTCCAAGAACGTTTTTCCCCCCATAGTATCTGCTTCGGCTGCGGACCGGCCAATCCCAAGGGTCTGCATATCCGCAGTATGGTCCACGGGGATGAGGTCCGGGCCACGTGGCGCCCGGAACCGCACCATGCGGCCTTCCCGGGCGTGCTGAATGGAGGCATCATCGGCTCCCTCCTCGACTGCCACTGCAACTGGGCCGCCGCCTGGCACCTCATGCAGCGCACTCAGCTCACCCACCCGCCTTGCACTGTCACGGCTGACTACGCCATCAAGCTGCTCCGCCCCACCCCGACCGACGGACCCATCGAACTCTCCGCCAAGGTGGTCGAGTCCACCGCCGACCGGGCCACGGTTGAAGGCGTGCTCACGGCGGCCGGCAAGCCCTGCGCGACCTGCCGCGGCACCTTCGTCGCCGTGAAACCGGGCCATCCCGCCTACCATCGCTGGTGAGGCCGCGGACCTTGTTGCCCGATTGTGACATCGGGGTCACCGGATTGTGACCTGCCGCTGGGAGAATGGGGCATGCCCCCAACCGCCCGAATCCTTGCCGTGGACGATGAACCCGAACTCACCGGGTTGATGCAATATCACCTCCTGCGCGCCGGCCATGCCGTGGACACCGCCGCCAACGGCTGGGAGGCCCTGGATTGCATCAAGAAAAACCGGCCCGACCTCATCCTCCTCGACCTGATGCTGCCCGACCTCGACGGCTTCGGCGTGTGCGAGATCCTGCGGCGCGATCCGCTCACGGCCACCATCCCCATCATCATCGTCTCGGCGTGGGCCTCGACCGACTCGCGTCATCTCGGGCTGGAGCTCGGCGCCCTTGACTACATCACGAAGCCGTTCAGCCCGCCGGAGCTGGTCCAGCGGGTCAACCAGCTCCTGTTGGCGCGCGCCGGCTGAGGCGCGGCAGCTCAGTCTGGGCTCAGGTGGAAGTCCACCGGCACCACCATGCGGAACGGCACGGTCCGGCCGTTCTTCCGGCCCGGCTCGAACCGCCACTTCAGCACCGCCCGCAGCGTGGGCGCCTCGAACTCGCTGTGCGTGCTTTTCAGCACGCGCGCCGCGACCACCTTGCCGGCGCGGTCCACGTCGAATTCCACCGTCACCGAGCCATCGAGGCCGCCGCTCTTCATGGCGAACGGATACTCGGGGGCGATCCGGACCCTGGCATCGGGCACGCGGTCGAGTTCGCCGGGCGGAAAAACCGGCAGACCGGGGCCGCCGGGCGCTCCGACCTCGCCGGGACCGGAGACCACCGGGATCTTCGTGGTGATCACGACCGGCCCACGAAGCCGGGGCTCGAGGTCGATGGTCGGCCCGTCAGGCTTGGCCAGCGATATTTCCTCGGGGATTTCCGGCGGGGTCGGACCACCGGCGATCGGCCGGAACGGCTCGTCCGCCGCGGTCTTTTCCGTCGGAGGCGGCGGAATCGGAACCTCGGGCGGAGGCGGCGGGGGCGGCGGCTCCTTCGGGCCGAGCACGACCGGGATCAGGCGGACATATTCCTCATGGGGAAGCGCCCAGAACAAAGCGACGTGCAGCGTCGCGGCGACCGTGGCTGGCAGGATGAAGCGGTGGATGTTCATGTTGATGGTCTCCATTTCTTCGACGGACGGGCGCGTGGTTTATTAGGGGTCTCCACTCCGGCATTGCCTTCGCCCGCCGCGCGCGCGAAATCGGCGCGATGCAGGTCACCGCTATTCCGCTGAGCCGGCAGCTCGGCATCCGCGTCGCGCCGGCCGGCGCCGATCACCTGCTCGAGTTGCCCTTCACCCCGCTGCTGCACAATCATCTCGGCACGATGCACGCCGCCGCGCAGTTCGCCCTGGCCGAGGCCGCCAGCGCCGAGTGCCTGCAACGTCACTTCAGCGAACTGGCCGGCCGGGTTTTCGCCGTCGTGCGCGGCGTCGAGGTCAACTACCGCCGGCCGGCGACCGGCACCTTGCTCGCTTTCGGCAGGCCGGACGATTCCACCCGTGACGGACTGCGGACGGAACTCGCCGCGCGCGGCCGCACCTCGGCGGTTATCCTGATTGATCTGAAGGACGCGGCGGGCACGCTCACCTTCCATGGCAAGTTCGACTGGTTCATTTCGCAGGTCCCGCCGCCCTTGGTCTAGGCTCGGCACGCTGGGGCTGGCCGCACTGGGTGCGGTGGCCGCCGCCCGGGCCGCGCTGCCCGATTATGTGCGCGAGGCGCTGGGCGCTTTCAGCGCCGAGCCGCCGGCCCGCTGGGCCTATACGACCACGACGGTCCGCCCGGAGGCCTCGACGGCCGAGCGCTACGATCCCGCGCAGCCGCCCGCGGCGCGCTGGACCTTGCTCACCTTCAACGGCCAGCCGCCCACCGGGAAGGAACTGGAGAAATACCGAAAACTCCGCTCGGCCAACCCCCTCCCCTCCTCGCCGGCCAACTTCCAGCGCGGCGACATCGATCCCGGCAGCCTGCGGCTGGTGTCGGAGGACGTCGGACGGGCCGAATATGAGGGCGGTTTCCGCGAGGTGTCCGCCGCGGGTGACAAGATGCTGGGACACCTGATCCTGCGCCTGACGATCAACAAGCACACCCCCCATGTGGAAAAATTCACCCTCACCCTTCGCGAACCTTACTCCCCCATTCTCGGGGTGAAAATGAACTCACTCAAGGTTGAGATGACCTTCGCCCCGCCCGCGCCGGCCCGGCCCTGCCTGCCGGTCGCGTATACCTCGCATTTCTCCGGCCGGATCTTCTTTATCGGCACGCAGGAGGACCTGCAGGTCGCGTATTCGGATTTTTCCCCCGCCGGCGAAGCCCATTCCCCAGGGCACGAATGACATTTGACATTATTTCCCAATGGTTTGCCCTTGGAGGGCTGCGACACTCCTCACCGTGAAAAGCCTCCCCTTTCGCTGGCAATTGACCCTGTTCATCGTGCTGATCTGCGGGGTGACGCTGTCCCTCGCGTTCGCGGGCCTGTATTTTTACGACCGGCAGCAGTTCAACACGGAAGTGCAGCGCCGGCTGGAAAAAACCCGCCTGTTGCTCTTTGCCAACCTGGTCGAGGTGCTGGAAAAGAATCCTGACGCCAAGGACCTCCGGCTGGACCTGCTCGGCACCGATTCCCAGATCGTCGCCGCGGCCGTCTATTCCCCCGACAACGAGGTGCTGGCCCGCTACATCCGGCCCGGCAGCAACGAGACCATCCCGTCGGCCAAGGCCGCCTCCCGGCTTTTCGCCAACAATAGCACGGTCGTCTGGACGCCCCTGCGCGCTGGCGGACACACCTACGGCACGCTCTACCTCAAGGCCGAGCTCAGCAAGGCCGACATCGAGCGCTTCGAGAACCTACTCCGCGGCTCCGGCATCGTCTTCCTGTCCTCCGCCTTGCTGGCCCTCGCCGCCGCCTACCGGCTGCAGCGCCGCATCACCGATCCGATCACCGACCTCGCCAGCGTCGCCGCCACCGTCCAGCGGGAGCGCGATTACAGCCTGCGCGTCCGCAGCTCCGCCAGCGGCGAGATCGGCGCCCTGGTCGAGTCCTTCAACGGCATGCTGGAGACCATCCACGCCTACACCGCCGAGATCGAGCAGGCCCGGGTCGCCGCCGAGGAGGCCAGGGAGAAGATCTTCCAGTCCAACGAGCAGCTCGAGGAGGCCAACCGCACCCTCGAGGCGCGCGTCGAGGACCGCACCAAGCTCCTCGCCAAGGCCGTCACCGACGCCGAGGAGGCCAGCAAGGCCAAGAGCACCTTCCTCGCCAAGATGAGCCACGAGCTCCGCACCCCGCTCAACGCCATCATCGGCTACAGCGAGATGCTCAAGGAGGACGCCGTCGACGAGGGCCAGGCCACCACCGCCGAGGACCTCGACAAGATCCTCAGCGCCGCCCGCCACCTGCTCGGGCTCATCAACGACGTGCTCGACATCTCCAAGATCGAGGCCGGCAAGATGGAGCTCTTCCTCGAGACCTTCGAGCTCACCAAGCTCATCGGCGAGGTCGTGTCCACCGCCACGCCGCTGGTCAGCAAGAAGGGCAACGCGCTCAAGGTCGACTGCCCCCCCGGCATCGGCACGATGCACGCCGACGCCACCAAGCTCCGGCAGATGCTCCTCAACCTGCTGAGCAACGCCAGCAAGTTCACCGAGCAGGGCACCATCACCATCCAGGTCACCCGCCTGCCCGGCGTGCTCGACGATACCATCGAGCTCGCCATCATCGACACCGGCATCGGCATGAACGAGCAGCAGCTCGGCCGTCTGTTCCAGGCCTTCAGCCAGGCCGACGCCTCGACCTCCAGCAAGTATGGCGGCACCGGCCTCGGCCTCGCCATCTCGAAGCAGTTTGCCCAGATGATGAAGGGCGACATCAGCGTCGCCAGCACCCCCGGCGTCGGCTCCACCTTCACCATCCGGCTCCCGTCCAACGTCCTCGTCAAGCAGCCGAAGGTCGTCAACACCGGCCAGAAACTCACCCGCTCGCCGTTCCCCGAAAAGGCGAAGAAGGCCCGCATCCTCATCGTCGACGACGACAAGGAGGTCCGGACCGTTGTCACCGAGCTGCTCGGCCTGAGCGGCTACGAGGTGCTGGAGGCCTCGTCCGGCCAGCAGGGCCTCGCGCTCGCCGAGGCCAATAAGCCCGACCTCATCATCCTCGACATCATGATGCCCGGCGTCGACGGCTGGACCGTCCTTTCCAAGCTGCAGGGCAACGCCGCCCTCGCCGACACCCCGGTCATCGTGCTCAGCGCCATCAGCGACACCGACATGGCGCTCTCCCTCGGCGCCGCCAGCGTCATCATGAAGCCCGTCGACGCCTCCGTGCTCACCGCCGAGATCGCGATGCAGGTGAATCCCCTCGGCCGCTGCTACGTGCTGCTCGTCGAGGACGATCCCGACTCCCGCAATCTCATCACCCGCATGCTCGAACGCGAAGGCTGGCAGTTCCGCACCGCTCCGAACGGCCAGGCCGCCCTCCGCATCATGAAAAAGGGCCGCCCGGTCATGATCGTCCTCGACCTGAAGATGCCGGTGATGAACGGCTTCGAATTCCTCGAGGCCATGAGCAAGAATCCCGCGTGGACCGGCATCCCCGTGGTCGTCGTCAGCTCCATGGACGTCACCCAGGACATGCGCGATTACCTCACCCCCCGCGTCGTCGCCCTGCTCCAGAAGGGCCGCTTCACCCGGGAGGAGCTCGCCAACCACCTCCGTCCGGTCATCCAATCCTGCGCGCTTGCTGAAAGCTGAATCACCCCTCTTACTCGGAGATCACCGCCATGCCCAAGATCCTGCTCGTCGAAGACAACGAAATGAACCGCGACATGCTTTCCCGCCGCCTGGAAAAGCGTGGCTACACCCTCTCCATCGCCGTTGACGGCGGGGCCGGGGTCGCTCTGACCAAGAGCGAGAAGCCCGATCTTGTCCTGATGGACATGAGCCTGCCCGTCATCGACGGCTGGGAGGCCACCAAGCAGCTCAAGGCCGATCCCGAGACCAAGCACATCCCCATCATTGCGCTCACCGCCCACGCCATGGACAGCGACCGGCAGAAGGCCATCGGCGCCGGCTGCGACGACTTCGACACCAAGCCCGTGGAACTCGCCCGCCTGCTGGGCAAGATTGAGGAACTGCTCAAGAAGTTTCCGCCCAAGGCATGAGTGAACCGCCCCCCAAGTCCTCGGTGACGGGCGCCATGTCGCCCGGCTCCATCGCCCCCCTGTTGAAGGCGCTCAAGTCGCGCGACATGGAGGCGCTCTCCAAGCTGCGCCATTCCCTCCGCACCCCCCTCAACCAGATCATCGGCTACAGCGAGATGCTGATGGAGTCGGCCGAGGAGAACAATTTCGGCGAGATCCTCACCGACCTGAAACGCATCCACACCTCCGGCGGCCAGCTGCTGGCCCTGATCAACGACTCCCTCGCCGCCTGGAAGATCGAGACCGGCACCGTCGATTTCGGCGGCATGCGCCGGGACATGCGCACCCCCCTCAACGCCGTCATCGGCTACGCCGAACTCTGCCTCGACGAGGCCCGCATTGGCAACCACCCCGAGCTCGTCAAGGATCTCGAGAAGATCCTGCGCGCGGGCAAGAACCTCTTCGCGCTCTTCGAGAGCGAGGACTACCCCGAGCAGCTCGAGATCGGCAGCGCCTCCGGCGACCTCGGCATCGCCGGGGATGTCACCCTCGGCGCCATGAACCCGCCGGTCATCCCCGTCACCACGGCCAATGACTTCGGCGTCTCCGCCGCCCCAATGCCCAGCGCCAAGCTGCTCGCCGTCGACGACGACGACATGAACCGCGAGATGCTCGTGCGCCGCCTGCAAAAGCTCGGCTACGAGGTCGGCGAAGCCGCCACCGGCCGCGAGGCCCTCAGCCGGCTCAAGGACGGCAACTACGACCTGGTCCTCCTCGACATTTTGATGCCCGATCTCGACGGGTTCCAGACCCTCGAGTTCATGAAGGCCGACCCGCGCCTCAAGCACATCCCCGCCATCATGCTCACGGCCCTCGACGACGTCGAGAGCACCGTCCGTTGCATCGAGGCCGGCGCCGAGGACTACGTGCCGAAGCCTTTCAACCCGACCATCCTGCGCGCCCGCATCACCGCCTCGCTCGAAAAGAAACGCCTCCGCGACCAGGAGCAGGCTTTCCTCGCCCAGCTGCAGGTCGAGCGCTCCAAGTCCGAGCGCCTCCTCCTCAACGTCCTGCCCAAGGCCATCGCGGAACGCCTCAAGGCCGGCCAGCGCACGATCGTCGACAGCTTCATCGACGCCACCGTGCTCTTCGCCGACATCGTCGGCTTCACCCGCATCGCCAGCAAGCAGTCCCCGCACCGCACCGTCCAGCTCCTCAACGAGATTTTCTCCGGCTTCGACCGCATCGCCGAGCAGCACGAGCTCGAAAAGATCAAGACCATCGGCGACGCCTACATGATGGTCAGCGGCGTGCCCGTCATGCGCAACGACCACGCCGAGGCCTGCGCCATCGCCGCCTTCGAGATGCTCGAGGCCGTCCGCGTCTTCAACCGCCGCCACCAGCTCGACTGGACCATCCGCATCGGCATGAACAGCGGCCCCGTCGTCGCCGGCATCATCGGCACCAAGAAATTTTCCTACGACCTCTGGGGCGACACCGTCAACATCGCCAGCCGCATGGAGTCGCACGGCCAGCCGGGCAAGATCCAGATCTCCGAGATCACGATGAAGCTCCTCCCCGAAAAGTTCGTCTTCGAGCCGCTCGGCAAGATCGACATCAAGAACTCGCCCCCCGTGAACGCCTACCTCCTCGGCCTCAAGCCGGCGAAGAAGTAGGATTGTAGGGCGGGATCGCGGATCCCCCGGCGTAATGAA
>JAQSDJ010000084.1:0-11366 GCA_029945855.1 Lacunisphaera sp. | reverse complement strand
CCCCCCCCTACAGAATCCCGCCCGCTCACTCCTTCGCCGTCCACTTGAAGACCAGCGTGGAGAGCCCCGGCAGCGTCAGGCTCAGCGAGTGCTCGAAACCGTCCGCCAGCGCCGTCGAGGACTGCTTGCCACCGTGGTTGCCGAAGCCGGTGCCGCCATAATAGGTCGAGTTCGTGTTCAACACTTCCTTCCAATAGCCGGCGTGCGGCACCCCGACCAGGTAGCGCGTGCGCGTCATCGGCGTGAAGTTGCTGACGACCAGGTAGGCCGACTTCCCGTGCTCGTCCGTGCGCAGGAAGCTGATGACGCTGTGGTCGCCGTCGTTGCAGTTCACCCAGCGGAACCCGCCCGGACGGAAATCGCTGCAGCTCAGCACCGGGTCGGCCGTGTAGAGCCGGTTGAGATCGCGCACCAGGTGGCGCAGCCCCTCGTGCTCCGGCTCGCGGAGCAGCTGCCAGTCGAGGCTGGCGTCGTGGTTCCACTCGCTGCGCTGGCCGAATTCGCAGCCCATGAACAGCAGCTTCTTCCCGGGATACATCCAGATGTAGCCGTAAAGCGTGCGGAGGTTCGCGGCCTTCTCCGGGATGCTGCCGGCGGCCATCTTGCCGAGCATCGAGGCCTTCAGGTGCACAACCTCGTCGTGGGAGTAGACCGAGATGAAGTTCTCCGAATACTGGTAGATCATCCCGAAGGTCAGCTTGTCGTGCGACCACTTGCGGTGGATCGGGTCCTTTTGGAAATAGGCCAGCGTGTCGTGCATCATCCCCATGTTCCACTTGTAGTCGAAGCCGAGCCCGCCGTCCTTCGTCGGGCGGCTGACCATGGCGAACGCCGTCGACTCCTCCGCGATCATCACCGCGCCGGGATAATATTGGTGCACCAGGTCGTTCACCTGCCGCAGGAAGGCGATGGCCTCGATGTTCTCGCGCCCGCCGTATTGGTTCGGGATCCATTCGCCGGCCTTGCGCGAATAGTCGAGGTAGAGCATCGACGCGACCGCGTCCACCCGCAGGCCGTCGATGTGGTAGCGCTCAAGCCACGAGAGGGCGCTGGCGATGAGGAAGCACCGCACTTCGTGGCGGCCGTAGTTGAAGATCAGCGTGCCCCAGTCCTGATGCGCGCCGAGCCGCGGGTCGGCGTGCTCGTAGAGGTGCGAGCCGTCGAATTCCGCCAGGGCGAAGCTGTCCCGCGGGAAATGCGCCGGCACCCAGTCGATGATGATGCCGATGCCGCGCTGGTGCAGGTGGTCGACGAAGAATTGGAAATCTTCCGGCGTGCCCCAGCGGTGCGTCGGCGCGAAATAGCCCGTCACCTGATAACCCCAGGAGCCGGTGAAGGGGAATTCGCTGACCGGCAGCACCTCGATGTGGGTGAAGCCCATCTCCACCACATAGTCCGCCAGCAGCGGCGCGAGCTCGCGGTAATTGTAGGGACGGTTTGCCTCCGCCATGTTCCGCTTCCAAGAGCCGAGGTGCACCTCGTAGATCGACATCGGGCGGTCCGGCTGGCCGGCCTGCGTCCGGCGCTTGGCGACCCACTCGCCGTCGCCCCACGCATAGCGCGTGGTGTCACAGATGATCGCGGCGTTGTTCGGCGGCGCCTCGAAGCAGGTGCCGTAGGGGTCGGTCTTCATCCGCCTGTGCCCCGCCTGGTCCCAGATGGCGAACTTGTAGAGCTCGCCCTCGCGCACGTCGGGCACGAACAGCTCCCACACCCCGGAGGCCCCGAGCGGTCGCATCGGATGGTAGCGTGCGTCCCAGCCGTTGAAATTGCCCACGAGCGACACGCGCGAGGCCGCCGGCGCCCACACCGCGAAGGCCACGCCGGGCACGTCGCCCATCATCCGCGGGTGCGCGCCGAGTTTTTCGTAGATCCGGTGCTCGTTGCCCTCGTTGAAGAGATAAAGGTCCTGCGCCGACAGCGTCGGCAAAAAGGAGTAGGCGTTGTGCACCTGGTGGATGTCACCCCACGCGGTCTCGTAGCGGAGCTGGTAGCGGAAGACCGCCTTGCCCGGGATGAACACCTCGAAGAATCCCTCCGGCGCGAGCTGCTGCATCGGGTAGGCCGGCGCCCCGGGCGCATCCAGCTCGATCACCGCGCACCGGACCGTCGCGCGCATGAACGACCGCACGACCACCCCGGCCGTGCCCTCGTGCTCCATCGGATGCATGCCCAGCCAGCCATGGGGATTGGCCTGATGGTTTCCCAGGAAGGCGTTCAGCTCGTTTACGGGTATGATCACGGTGACGGTTCCATCACTCTGCCCGCCCCTGCCACCGCGTCTAGCCGAATCTCAGCTGGGTGGCTGCGGCGGGCGCATCAAATAATCCTCACCGGCTCGCGGCCGGGGCCACTTCGTCCGGCACAATCCGTGTCCAGCTGTGTCATCGGTGGTATCCCCCCGGTCTTTGCCTTGGGAAATCTAATTGCACCGGCCCGCGCCGCCCGCCACTCCAGAATCATGTCTTTTGCCCGTGCCCTCCGTCCTCTCGCCCTCGGCGCCGCCCTCGCCCTGCTGGCGGCCTCGGCCGGCGCCCAGACCACGACCCTCGAGGCCACGGGGAAAAGCTCCTATTACGACGATGTGACCAAGGAAACCGTCGTCACCGGCAACGCCCGGCTGGCCTATGGCGAGATCGTGCTCACGGCCGACGAGATCCGCTACAGCACCGCCACCAACCTGGCCACGGCCACCGGCAACTTCGTCCTCAACTACGCCAGCCGCCGGATGGTCGCCGACCGCGGCACCTACAACCTCGCGACCCGCGCCATCAATGTCCGCCACCTCCGCCTCGGCGAATTTCCCGTCTATCTCTCGGGCGACACCGTCGAGGGCACGCTCGACGAGCTCGTCTTCACCAACGCCACCGTCTTTTTCCGGGAAAACGAAGGCTACACGCCGTCCCTCCGCGCCCAGAAGCTCACCTACGCCCACGGCAAGATCGTCCGCGCCGAGGGCCTCGCCCTCGGCCTGCTGGGCGGCCACTTCATCAGCTTCCCGCATTTTGAGCAGGCGCTCGACGCCGCCTACGTCTCCTACCTCAGCGGCCGCGCCGGCTACCGCGGCAACCTCGGCGTCCTCGCCGAACTCGGCCTCCACGTGCCCGTCACCAATGGCGTGCAGATCGGCGCCGACCTCGGCCTCTACACCTCGCGCGGCGTCATGGTCGGCCCGTCCGGCACCTACGAGCGCGCGGACGCGACCGGCGCGGTCCACGGCTACTTCCGCTCGGGCTACATCTACGACACCGGCAGCGACCGGCAAAGCGACATCCTCGGCGTCCCCGTGCCGCACAACCGTTCCTACGTCGAGTGGCGCCACCAGCAGCGCGCCGGCGACCACCTCACCCTCAACGGCCAGTTCAACTACTGGAGCGACTCGGAGATCCTCCGCGACTTCAACCATAAGGCCTTCGATCGCGTCCAGCAGCCCGACTCCTTTCTCGAGGCCGCCTACACCGGCGACAACTACTCGCTCAGCGCCTTCGGCCGCGTCCACCCCAACCAGTATCACCGCGTGCAGGAGCGCCTGCCCGAGGTCCGCTTCGACCTGATGCCGGTCGTGCTGCCGCTGGGTTTCACGGAAAAATTCAGCGCCAGCGCCGCCGTGCTCCAGGCCGACGCCTACGGCCTCGACCCGGAATTGCGCACGAACCGCCTCGACGCCTACTACGGCCTCGCCCGCCCCATCGCCCCGACCCCGTGGTTCGCCGTCACCCCTGTCGCCGGCGCCCGGGTCACGCACTACACCGACGCCCTCGGCGGCAAGGACACCTACACCCGCACCCTCGGCGAGATCGGCTTCGACGCCCGCCTGCTCGCCAGCCGCACTTTTGATCACAAGAACGAGATCTGGGAGATCGACGGCCTGCGCCACCTCGTTGAGCCCAAACTCTCCTACCGCTACGCGCCCAAGGCCGATGACGGCCGCGCCTACATCCCGGCGATCGACCGCCGCGCCTTCACCACCTACCTGCAGCCGCTTTCCATCGGTGACTCGCGCAACCTCGACGACCTCACCGCGCTCAATACCCTCCGCCTCTCCCTCGACAACACCCTGCAAACCCGCGACTCCGTCTACGGCTCGCGCAACCTCGCCGCGCTCAACTTCGCCGCCGACTACCGCTTCGACCGCCCGACCGGCACCCGCGCCCTCTCCGACATCTACACCGAGTTCGCCCTCACTCCCGCGCCGTGGCTGCGCTGGTCGGTCTTCCACCGCTTCGACCCGCACGAGCCGGCGCAGCAGGAACTCAACACCGGTATCGAGCTCATCGACCAGGAATGGTGGTCCGCGCGCCTCGCCACGCACTACCTCAAGGGCAACTACGAGGAATACTTCCTCGAATACCGCCAGCGCCTCAACGAAGTCTGGGATGTCACCGGCCTCTGGCGCTACGACGCCCGCCACAGCCGCTTCAACGAGCAAAGCTACGGCGTCTGGCAGCGCCTCGGCCAGACCTGGGCGGTCAAATATGAGGTCTCCTGGTTCAACGGTCCCCGCCGCGAAAGCTCCTTCGCCCTTAACATCGAGGTCGAGCTGCTCAAGTTTTGATTTATTTGCACAGGAGATAACGGAGAAAACAGAGAATCAGGCTCTGTATTATTCGATCTCAGTTCCCTCCGTTCCCTCCTGTAAAATCAATGAATCCCAACATCGCGGCCAACCAGCAGCGGCTCTTCCTCGCCTTCGTGGCCGAGCTGCGGCCGCATCTCCGGCGCGACAGTTCCCTGCCCCGTCGGATCAAGGAGATCTTCGCCCGTAACCGCGGCCTCGGCTCCCGCGACCGCAAGCTTTACCGCGAACTCGTCTACACCTGGCTGCGGTTCCTGCCGTGGATCGACCCGCTCCTCGACACCGACGCCACCACCGCCGCCAAGATCGCCGCCTGGCTCGCCCCGGAGCTGAAGCCCACCTCCGCCTACCGCGCGGCCCACTGCGGCGACTGGCCCGCCGTCCCGGCGACGCTGGCAGAGAAAGCCGCAGTTCTCTGCTCGCTCTTAGGTGGAGCGCGGCCTCCGGACGCGCTTTCTCCAACCCGTCCGGAGGACGGGTTCCACCTTTTCAATCCCAAGTCGTTGCTTCCTTCCTGGTTCCTCGAGCACTGCCCCGCCGCCTTCGCCCCGCCCCACCTCGACGCCCTCAACAGCCGCGCCAACATCTGGGTGCGCCTCCAGGTCATCGACCGCAACCTCGTGCTCGACGAGTTCCGCGGCCAGGGCTGGACGGTCGAGCCGTCCGCCGACTATCCCGACGCCCTCTGCCTGCCGCCCAACGCCGAGGTCGCCGCCTCCGACGCCTACCGCCGCGGTTTTGTCGAGATCCAGGACCTCGGCTCGCAGCTGGTCCTCGCCCACGCGCCGCAGGTTTCCGGCCGCTGGCTCGACGCCTGCGCGGGCGCCGGCGGCAAGACCCTCCAGCTCGCCCGGATGCTCGGGCCCACCGGCCACGTCGACGCCACCGACATCCGCCCCGAGATCCTCGATGAGCTCGACGACCGCGCCAAGCGCGCCCGCCTCACCAACATCACCATCGTCCAGAAACCCGCCGAACAATACGACGGCATCCTCGTGGACGCCCCCTGCTCCGGCTCCGGCACCTGGCGCCGCCAGCCCCACCTCAAGTGGTATGTGAAGCCCGAGACGATCGCTGCCTTCACGAAAACCCAGTTGGGAATTCTAAATAGCAACGCCCCGCGCGTGAAGTCCGGCGGCCTGCTCATCTACGCCACCTGTTCCCTCAGCCATCACGAGAACCAGGATGTCGCCGCCGCTTTCCTCAAAACCCATCCCGAATTCAAAGCCGAGAAACCCGCGCAAGACCACGGCGGCACCTTCGACGGCCTCGGCACGTCGCTTCTGCCCGGCACCAGAAACACGGACGGCTTCTACGTCGCCCTGCTCCGGCAGACTTGATATCCGTCGCGGATATACTTTTAGAGCACTTCCAACCCGGCGCGGGCGGCGGCGACGAGTTTGTCCAGGGCGGCCTTTACCGCGGCGTCCGTCGGGCCCTCGACCAGCAGGCGCAGTTTCGCCTCCGTGCCGGAATAGCGCACCAGCACCCGGCCACGCTCGCCGAATTCCTGCTCGATTGTCCGGATGGCCTCCGTCAGCACGGGCAATGATTCCAGCGGCTTCTTCACCCGCACCTTCAGCGCCACCGATAGCTGCGGAAACTTCATCAACCCGCGGCGGAGTTCCGACAACGGCCGGCCCGTGGCGAGCATCACCTCGATGACTTTCAGCGCGGCGACCAGGCCGTCGCCGGTCGGCGACACATCCGCACAGATGACATGCCCCGACGATTCGCCGCCCAGCTGCGCGCCCTCGGCCAGCATCCGTTCGATGACATAGCGGTCGCCGACAGCCGAGCGGCACACGCGCCCGCCCGCGGCCGCCACGGCCGCGTCGACGCCGAGATTGCTCTGCACGGTCATCACCAGCGTGTTCTTCACCAGCTTGCCCTGCCGCAGGGCATGCAACGCCAGGATCGTCAGGATCTCGTCCCCATCGAGGACACTCCCCTGCTCATCGCAGAGCACGCAGCGATCCCCGTCGCCGTCATGCGCCACGCCCAGCCGGGCTTGCTGCGCCTTCACCGCCGCGGCCAGTTTTTCCGGATGCTCGCTGCCGACCCCGGCGTTGATGTTGGTGCCGTCGGGGGTGTTCCCCAAAAGCGTCAGCGCAGCCCCGAGCCGTTCCAGCACGGTGCGGCTGGTGACGCAGGTCGCGCCATTCGCCGTGTCGAGGACGATCTTCCAGCCAGCCAGACTTCGCGGCGGCAACAGGGCCGTCGCCTGGTCGACATAACCAGCCAAGGGATTGACCAGCGGCGCGATCGCCAGGCCGGTGCCGGACGGCCGGAGGGTGGCGGCCTCCTCGGCGGGCAGGAACTGCTCGATCTGCAGTTCCGCCGCATCGCTGAGCTTGAGGCCCGCCGGGCCGAAAAACTTGATGCCGTTGTCGCTGGCCGGATTGTGCGAGGCGGTGATGACGACGCCGAGCGCGGCACTCTCGCTGCGTGTCAGCAGGCTGACCACCGGGGTTGGGACGACCCCGAGGCTGACGGGCTCGAGGCCCTCGGACTCCAGGCCCGCCGCGAGCGCGTGCTCCAGGGACGAACCGGAAGAACGGGTGTCTCGGCCGATCAGCACTTCCTCCGAGCGGAAGTCCGGTTGTGCCCGGATGAACCGCGCGGCCGCCGCGCCCAGGCGCCAGGCGAAAGCCTCGCACATGACAGGACTGCCGTAGGGGCCGCGCACGCCGTCGGTGCCGAAATATTGCCTGAGTGAAGACATTGGGTGGATAATTGCTAGGACTGGAAAAATTGCTTCGTGGCCTTGATCTTCGCGGCGACGGCGCCGCCGAGGAGCAGGTCGCGGGCGGGCGCGAGGCCGTCGCGGATGCCGGCCACCCGGCCGGTGATATGCAAACAGACCGCGGCGTTGAGCACGATCGTGTCGACCAGGCCGGCGGGCCCGCGGCCGGCCAGCACGGCGTCCACGATCGCCAGGTTCGCGGCGAGATCCCCGCCCTGCAATTCGGCGAACGGCGCGGTCTTGAGGCCGAAATCCTCCGCGCGCCACTCCGCCCGCATCTGCTGCAACCGGCCGACGCCGCGCACATGGTTGACCGTGCCGGTGGTGAGTTCGTCGATGCCGCGTTCGGCGGTGATCACCCCGTGCCCGACGAGTCCGGCCGGCTGGCCAAGCGCGGTCAGGGCGCCCGCCATCTTCTCCATCAGCGGCAGCGAATAGACGCCGAGCAAAATGTGGGCGGGCCGGCCGGGATTGATGAGCGGACCGAGGATGTTGAAGACCGTGCGCCGGCCCTGCGCGGCGAGGGCCTTGCGCACCGGGGCGATGTGCTTGAAGGCCGGATGGTAGTTCGGGGCGAAGAAGAACGCAAAGCCGAGCTCGTCGAGTCCGCGCCGGAGCTGGTCCGGCGGGGCGGCGAGGTTGACCCCGAGGCCGCCCAGCAGGTCGGCGCTGCCGCACTTGGAAGTGATGCCGCGATTGCCGTGCTTCATCACCGGCACCCCGGCGCTCGCGAGCACGAGCACGACGAGGCTCGAGATGTTGAAGCCGCCCGCGTGGTCACCGCCGGTGCCGACGATGTCGAGGGCGCGCGGCGCCCAGGCCTCGACGCCGGGGTTGATGGCGAGGGCGCGGAAGGCGGTGGCAAAGCCCGCCAGTTCGGCGGCGGTCTCGCCCTTCACCGCGAGCGCGGTGAGGAAGGCCGCCTTGGCCTCATCCGATTCCCCGGGCGCGGCCAGCGCGGCGGCCGCGGCCGCCACGTCCGCGGCCGCCAGATCCTGCCGGGCGGCGAGCTTGGTGGTGAGATCAGCGAGGTGGGCCATCGGGGTTTTGAGCAGAAGGCATTCCCGGAGTGGCGCAAAGCCTAAAACCTTGGGGCGGCGCTGAACCGCCGGTGGCTGTGGACGCGGGACTAGCAGCGGAATCATTCGTTGAAGCGGGTGGAACCGGGCCTCCGGACCGGTTGCCTTGGGGTGCGTCCAACAACCCGTCACGGAGGACGGGTTCCACCTTGGGCCGGCAAACCGCCACCATAAAACTCGACAGCTTCCGGGGCATCTTGAAGCATCGGCGGGTGCATTTTTCGTCCCGTCTTTTCTGCCGCGGCGTGCTGTTCAGCGCCGTCCTCAGCCTGGCCGTGCATGGCGCCGAAACCGCCGCGGAACCGGTGGCCGAGCTCAGCCCGGGTGATGCCGTCGTGCTCGGCGTCGTCGAGGGCGTGACGGAGTTCCTGCCGATCTCGTCGACCGGCCATCTCATCATCGCGAACCAGCTGCTGGGCCTCGAGTCGGAGCAGCAGCTGACCGGCAAGGATGGCCAGCTGCTCTGGCACAAGCCGCCCACCGCCGCCCGGCCCGAGGGCGTGCCGCTTACCCTGAAGCTCGCCGCCGATACCTACACGGTCGTCATCCAGGTTGGCGCCATCATGGCCGTGGTCTTCCTGTATTGGCGGCAGATCCTGAGCATGCTGATCGGTCTCATCGGCCGCAGCAGCCCGGGCTTCCGGCTGTTGCGGAACGTGCTCCTGGCGTTTTTCCCCGTGGCGATCCTGGGCTTCTTTTTGCACGACCTGATCGACAAATACCTTTTCTCGATCTGGGCCGTCGCCGGCGCCCAGATCGCCGGCGCGTTCCTCATGCTGTGGGCGGAACGCTGGCGCCGGCAGAACAGCGGCATCGGCTTTTCCCGCGGCGACCCGGCGGACCTGACCGTGCCCAAGGCCCTCGGCATCGGCGTCGTCCAATGCGCGGCGCTCTGGCCGGGCATGAGCCGGTCCATGATGACGATCGTGCCCGGCTACCTGGCGGGCCTGAGCCCGGCCAAGGCGGCGGAATTCAGCTTCTTGGTCGGCCTGCCAACCCTGACCGGCGCGGCGGTCTACAAGGGCTTCAAATCAGGGCCGGCCATGATCGAGGTGTTCGGCTGGAGCAGCGTCCTCCTGGGCGGCTTGGTGGCGGCGGTATCAGCACTTATCGCGGTCAAATTCCTCGTGCATTTCATCTCCCGGCACGGCCTCACCGGATTTGCGTATTACCGGCTGGGTCTGGCGGTTGTGCTCATTCTCTTTTACCTGCTTTGACCACGCCGGCCGGGGGTGACTATAACTCTTGACGGCCCCCGGCGCGAACCTTACGACCCTCGTCTTTATAACAAAATTACAGGCCGGTTTTCACCGTCCGCCACAGCACTCAACCATCCCTTCATATGGCCAACCCGAAACGCAAGCAATCCAAGCGCCGCAGCGCCAACCGCCGCGCAGCCAATGCCTTCAAGGCTCCTGAATTCGCCAAGGACACCGACGGTGGTTCCTTCCGCCCGCACCGCGTCAACCCGAAGACGGGCATCTATCGCGGTCGTCAGGTGTTGAACGTCGAGGTCTGATCAGGCCCGGTAGTTTTTCACCATCCACCCCGTAACGGCCAGTCCCTCGACCGCCCAGGCCCGTATCGCGGTCGACGCGATGGGTGGCGACCTCGGACCTTCCGAGGTTGTCGAGGCGGTCAAGCTCGTGCTCTCCTCCGGCGAGGCGATCGATCCCATTGTCCTCGTCGGCGACCAGGCCGTGCTCGAGCCGCTGCTGGTCAACGCGGGCCTGAAGGGCCACGCCGGGATCTCCATCCTCCACGCCTCCGAGGTCATCACGATGGAGGACAAGCCGCTGCGCGCCATCGCCCGCAAGAAGGACTCCTCGATGGTGCGGTGCTTCAACCTCCTCAAGGAGGGTCAGGCGGCCGTCATCGTCAGCGCCGGCAACACCGGCGCCCTCATGGCCGGCGGCAAACTCATCGTCGGCTCAATGGACGGCGTCGAGCGCCCGGCCCTCGCCCCGGCCATCCCCCGAGAGAACGGCTCCTTCGTCCTGATCGACGCCGGGGCCAACCCCACGTCGGAGGCCATGCACCTGCTGCATAACGCCATCATGGGCTCCAACTATTTTCGCGCCGTGCTCGGCTCCGAGGCCCCGCGGGTCGGCCTGCTCACCATCGGCACCGAGGAGGGCAAGGGCACGCCCCTGACCAACGAGGCGCACGAGCTCCTCAAGAAGATCAACGGGGTCATCAATTACATCGGCCCGGTCGAGGGCTTCCAGGTCTTCCGCGACCACGTGGACGTGCTGGTCTGCGACGGTTTTGTCGGCAATTCCCTCCTCAAGTCGTGGGAATCGATGGCCCGGTTCATCAAGAACCTGCTGGCGGAGGAGATTAAGCGGAATCCCCTGCGCATCGCCGGCTATGTCCTCGCCAAAGGGGCGTTTGATGCCATGAAAGAACGCCTCAATCCCGACCGCTATGGCGGCGCCCCCCTCCTCGGCGTGCGCGGCAACATCCTCAAGGCCCACGGCTCCAGCAACCGCTACGCCTGGGCCAGCGCCATCCGCGCGGCCGAGAAAATCATCCAGCACGACCTTTATCACCGCATCGAACAGGATGTCGCCCGGGCCCACACGCTCCTGGCGGCCCCCACCAACGGCAACGCGGTCAAATAATCCCTTTTCATCATGGCCTCAGTCATCATCGCCGGTGTCGGCTCCTATGCCCCGAGCCGCATCGTCACCAACGAAGAGCTTTCCAAGACCGTCGACACCACCGACGAGTGGATCCGCACCCGCTCGGGCATCCGCGAGCGCCGCATCGCGGCCGCCGACGAGACCACGTCCGACATGGCGGTCCATGCCGCCCGCGCCGCCTTGGCGGACGCCAAGGTGACCGCCGCGGACATCGACCTGCTGATCATCGCCACCGCCACGCCGGACGCCCCCCTGCCCTCCACGGCCTGCTACGTGCAGCACAAGCTCGGGATCCCGGACCACGCGACCTGCTTCGACAT